>JAUSQB010000261.1 GCA_030652715.1 Rugosibacter sp. | reverse complement strand
AAGTGCCAGTACCAAGCCACTGCCTCAAAAGCAAAGTGATGCTCTGGAGTAAAGTGCCCTTTTAGGGAACGAAACAAGATCACAGCCAGCATAATGGCACCAAGAGTGACATGAAAACCATGAAACCCGGTTAACAGATAGAACGTGCTACCGTAGCCACCTGTAGAAAGCTTCAAGTTCATCTCACTGTAAGCATGAGAATATTCATAAACCTGAAAGTACATAAAAATTGCGCCAAGCAAAACAGTCAAAAACAACCCAATATTTAATTGGGTTCGATTCTTCCTCATCAGCCCCCAATGAGCCCACGTCAGGGTAGCGCCTGAAGATAGTAGCAAGAGTGTATTGAACGCTGGGATACCCCATGGCAGCATGGCTTCCCAGTGATCCTTGAAAGCAGGCCCTGCGCTTGGCCAGACACTTTTAAAATCAGGCCAGATGAGTGCATTATCTCCGCTTGCCAGATCAGGGACCGAGATCACGCGAATATAAAAAAGCGCACCAAAAAATGCAGCAAAAAACATGACTTCCGAAAAAATGAACCAACCCATTCCCCACCGAAATGAGCTATCAACACGCTTGTTGTATGCCCCTGAGTTTGACTCCGCAATAACCTTGCCAAACCAGCCATACATCATGTAAAGCATCGCTGCGACCCCAGCTAGTAACGTGGTCACACCCAGCCCTATCTTGTGCATAACCATAACCGAGCCAAGCGCCATCAAGAGCAAGGCCAGCGATCCAACAAGAGGCCAAGCTGAAGGCCCTGGAACGTAGTAATAACTTTCTTCTTTATTTGTCGCCATTAATAATCTCCCTTCAAAATCCTATCAATTAACTGCTCCAATATTGGCCAAAATTACTTTAACCAGTATTACTACACCCATCACAAAAATCATCCCGCCCGCGATCCCTGCAACCACTATCTGTTTTAATGAGATACGTGCAGTATCAGATTCATAATCCTGGCGGCGACGAATACCAAGAAACGACCAAAAAACCACACCCGCAACTGTCAATAAGGAAGCAGAATGGCTATTTTTGTCAGTTTGAACACTCAACTCATACACCGTCTTTCACTTTACCCACATAGCCAGGGCCGCCTTCTGCACGCTGATTTCCCTCTACCTCAAAGAAAGTATATGAGAGTGTAATAGTTGCAATCTCCTTGGGCAGCGCAGGATCAACAACAAACGCAACCGGCATTTGTCTGCGTTCGCCAGGCTCAAGCGTTTGTTTGGTAAAACAGAAGCATTCCAGTTTGCGAAAATGTTCTGCTGCGAGTGCCGGACCATAGCTGGGAATCGCCTGCCCGGTCACAGGCACATTGCGGACGTTGACCACCTCGAACATTACCTGCGCAAGCTCGCCAGGGTGGACAGAAAGATGTCTTTCCAGCGGCTTGAACTCCCATGCCATATTATGCACATTAGTATCAAACTCAATCGTCACAACTCGCGAAGCATCTACCTGAGTGTTAATTGGCCGATCATCCACACCAGTCTGATTGATACCCAGAGCAATACAAATAACCGGGTAAAGCGGTACCAAGGCATAACCAAACCCGAACATGGCAACTGAAAACGTTGCCAGCTTAACCAACGTTCGCAGATTGCGACTGACAGAAGAAGAGTTATTTTTCACTGATGAAAATACCAGCGTTGCGCAATAAAACCAAAAAATACAGCAACAGCCAGCACAGCAAGGATTATCGCTGTACGCCGATTTTTGGCTTTTCCTGTAGAAGAGGACATCGTATCCAAGTTACTTCCGGCACCTGCTTTACTTGACAATTGGTTGTACTTCCCACGTATGGTGGGGTGCTGGTGATGGTACATCCCATTCCAGCCCCTCTGCACCATCCCACGGCTTCGCCGGTGCTTTTGGACCACTCTTGATACAAGTAATTACGATGTACAAGAAAAGCAGTTGCGATAAACCGAAGCCAAATGCACCAATCGTCGAAATCTGGTTGAAATCAGTAAACTGCAGTGCATAGTCAGGAATGCGGCGCGGCATACCTGCAATACCAAGAAAATGCTGCACGAAAAAGGTCATGTTAAAGAAAATAAAGGAAAGCCAAAAATGCAGCTGGCCCAGTTTTTCGTTGTACATATGCCCTGTCCACTTTGGTAGCCAGTAATAAGCGCCTGCAAAAGCAGAGAACAGCGCACCCGCTACCATAGTGTAATGGAAATGCGCCACTACATAGTAGGTATCCTGCATTTGCACATCAACCGCCGCCATTGCCAGAACCAAGCCTGAAAAACCACCGACGGTGAAGAGAAAGATAAAACCAATTGCGAACAGCATGGGGGTTTCAAAGGTCAACGAACCACGCCACATGGTCGCTATCCAGTTGAATATTTTCACACCGGTCGGTACTGCAATGAACATCGTGGCGTACATGAAGTAAAGCTGTGCAGCCACAGGCATACCCACCGTGTACATATGGTGTGCCCACACAGTGAAAGAAAGGATACCAATCGCGGCTACGGCATAAACCATCGATGCATAACCAAACAGCGGCTTACGCGAAAAAGTCGATATGACTTGCGACACAACGCCGAAACCTGGAATGATGACGATATAGACTTCGGGATGGCCAAAGAACCAGAAAATATGCTGGAACAAGACAGGATCACCGCCGCCTGCTGCACTGAAAAAACTTGTCCCGAAATGGCGATCCGTCAGCGTCATTGTGACTACCCCGGCAAGCACAGGCATCACGGCAATAATCAAAAATGCAGTCACCAGCCATGTCCAGCAAAACAGTGGCATTTTCATCAGTGCCATACCCGGTGCACGCATGTTCAGGATGGTCGTGATGATATTAATCGACCCCATGATCGACGAAATCCCGAGAATGTGGATAGCGAAAATCGCCATATCCATCCCCATTCCCTGTTGTATGGTCAGCGGGGGATAGAGAGTCCAGCCGGCGGCGGCCGCACCGCCCGGTACAAACATCGAAGCCACCAACAAAAGCGCTGCGGGTGGCAGTAACCAAAAGCTCAGGTTGTTCATGCGGCCAAATGCCATATCCGAAGCACCGATTTGTAGCGGCAGCATCCAGTTAGCAAACCCCACAAATGCCGGCATAATTGCACCAAACACCATGATAAGTCCATGCAATGTCGTTAGCTGGTTAAAAAACTCGGGTTGGATAATTTGCAGCCCCGGCTGAAAAAGTTCAGACCGAATAGTAAGTGCCATACAGCCACCCACCAAAAACATGGCGAAGCTAAACCACAAATACATTGAACCAATGTCTTTGTGGTTAGTGGTTGTTATCCAGCGCATCAACCCTGTGGGCTGATGCTGGTGGCCATCATGGCCAACGCTGTGTCCGTTCGCGGTTGTTGCTGCTGTATTCATGTGATTCTCCTGATATTCCCGATTAAGCATGAACCTTCATGGATCGTTAGTGCCCTATCCTGCTGGAGGCACGATGACTAACGCAATGCCTTGACTTCTGCCGGTTGAACCATGTCGCCAACCTTATTGCCCCACGCATTTCGCTCATAAGTCACAACGGCCGCAATTTCAGCATCCGAAAGCTGCTTTTTGTATGCCGCCATGGACGTACCTGCCTTGCCGTCAAGAACAATGTTTAAGTGACCCTCTTTAGCTCCTGTGGCAATTTTTGACCCGTCCAGAGCCGGAAATGCTGGCGGCAAACCTTTGCCATTAGGTTGATGGCAAGCAGAACAGTTTTGTGCATATACCGATTCGCCACGAGCCATCAATTCATCCATGGTCCAAAATTTGGACGGATCATCGGCCTCGGCTGTC
>JAUSQB010000297.1 GCA_030652715.1 Rugosibacter sp. | reverse complement strand
TGGTGGAAGAGGCATCAACAGCCGCCGACTCCCTGCAGGAGCAGGCGGCCAGCCTGTCCGAGGTCGTCAGCGTCTTCAAGCTCAATCATGAGCCCGCCGAAGGACAGGTCCCTCGCATGACTACCCGCCAGCCAGCAGCAGCTGTCAAGCGCCCTGGGATGGCGCAGAACCAGAAGACCAGACAGGCGATCGCCGCGCCGACGCGCAAGCAACTGCCCTCAGGGGCCGCACCAACCCCTGACGGAGATTGGGAAACGTTTTAAAGCGCACAAAATTGGAATAGCGCGGTGCGGTATTGGATTTCTTTAATCTTCATTAACTTAAAGGAGTATCTCCATGAGAACCAATCTTCCAGTAACCCAACACGAATACCAGTTTTCCGACGCTGAGACGCTGCTGTCCACCACCGATATATCAAGCCATATTAACTACGCCAATGCGGCTTTCATCCGCACCAGTGGTTATTCCAGCGAAGAATTGATGGAAGAGCCGCACAACCTGGTGCGGCATCCAGACATGCCGCCCGAGGCCTTTGCCGACATGTGGCGCAGCCTTAAGGAAGGCCAGTCCTGGACGGCACTGGTCAAGAACCGCCGCAAGGATGGCGACCACTACTGGGTGCGTGCCAACGCCGCACCGATGCGGCGTAACGGCCAGCTTGCGGGCTATCTGTCAGTGCGCACCAAGCCATCGCGCGCAGAAGTAGAGGCGGCCGAAGCACTGTATCGTCGTTTTAGGGAAGGGCGCGCGACAGGGATCGCGTTCCATCGTGGCCTGATTGCTCGTGCTGGCGTCATGCGCTGGACCAGTGCACTGCAACTTTTGCCCACGGCCTGGCGGGTTCGCCTGCCGTTGCTGCTGGTGGGGACAGCCATGGGAACTGCCTTGTTTTTATCAGGTCTGGGTGGTGCCGCACTGGCTACTGTGGGGGTAGCAGTTGTTGGCAGCCTGCTGCTGACGGGATGCTTCATTGAGGCACAGATCACTGCCCCCCTGGGCAGGATACGGAGTATGGCGCAGCAGGTCGCCAGCGGCGAGGTAGCTAAGGACCTGGGTCTTGATCGCTGTGATGACATCGGGCTGATTGCACGTGCCATCAATCAGGCCGGGCTGAATTTGCAGTCCCTGGTGGCCGACGTGTACGAGCAGATTTCCAGCATTCAGGTGGCCAGCCAGGAAATTGCTACCGCCAACAATGACTTGTCGAGCCGGACAGAACAAACAGCTTCGAATCTGGAGCAGACAGCAGCGGCGATGGAGCAGCAGACCGCGACCATACGCCAGAACTCGGATACGGCTCAAGAGGCCAGCCAGTTGGCGAATACCACCACGCAAGTGGCCATCAAGGGCGGCGAGGCCGTATCCAATGTAGTGTCCACCATGGCGCTGATTTCGGCATCAAGCCGCAAAATAGCCGACATCATCAGCGTCATCGATGGCATTGCCTTCCAGACCAATATTCTGGCACTCAATGCAGCGGTCGAAGCTGCAAGGGCCGGTGAGCAGGGCCGCGGCTTTGCCGTGGTTGCCGACGAGGTGCGCAGCCTGGCTGCACGAACCCAGAGCTCAGCCGGCGAGATCAGCGGCCTGATCGGCCGCC
>JAUSQB010000247.1 GCA_030652715.1 Rugosibacter sp. | reverse complement strand
ACGGCATTGGGTGTGTTGCCAACATTCTGCAGATGCTCAAGCTCCCCGATGGGACTGTTAAAGTGCTGGTCGAAGGTGTAGAGCGGGCACGAGTTTTAACTGTAGAAGATAAGGGCGAGTTATTTTCTGCTGAAATTACATTAATTACTGGCGAAGATGTTGCCAGCCACGAAATTGAAGCTATGCGTCGAACGGTGCTTGCCCAGTTCGATCAATACGTTAAGCTTAATAAAAAAATCCCTCCCGAGGTATTGACCTCATTATCCGGGATTGATGCAGGTGGTCGCCTGGCAGATACCATTGCGGCCCATTTGCCCTTGAAGCTTGAGCAAAAGCAAGAGATTCTTGAGGCCATTGGCGTTGCAGATCGCCTGGAGAAACTTCTTGGGCAACTCGAAGCAGAGCTGGATATTTTGCAGGTGGAAAAGCGGATTCGTGGTCGCGTAAAGCGGCAGATGGAGAAGAGCCAGCGCGAATATTATTTGAATGAACAGGCTAAGGCGATTCAGAAAGAACTCGGTGAGGGCGAAGAAGGTGCTGACATTGAGGAACTGGAAAAGAAAATAAAGGCGGCAGGCATGAGCAAGGAGGGTTTGCTCAAGGCGACGACCGAATTGAAAAAACTCAAGTTGATGTCACCGATGTCAGCTGAGGCTTCGGTTGTAAGAAACTATATTGAAACTTTAGTCGGACTGCCTTGGCGCAAGAAGTCGCGTATAAGCAAAGACCTTTCTTCGGCAGAGAAAATCCTGGATAAGGATCATTATGGTCTCGATAAAGTCAAAGAACGTATTGTTGAGTATTTAGCGGTTCAACAACGAGTAGATAAAGTTAAAGCGCCTATTTTGTGCCTTGTAGGGCCGCCTGGAGTGGGTAAGACATCGCTGGGGCAATCAATTGCCAAGGCAACAAATCGCAAGTTTGTTCGTATGGCATTGGGCGGCGTACGCGATGAAGCTGAAATTCGAGGGCATAGGCGTACCTACATTGGTTCGATGCCAGGCAAGATTTTGCAGAATATGACCAAGGTTGGCGTCAAGAATCCATTATTTTTGCTTGATGAAGTTGACAAAATGGGGCAGGACTTTCGCGGAGACCCTTCTTCTGCGCTACTTGAAGTCCTCGACCCGGAACAGAACCATACATTTGAAGATCACTATGTTGAAGTCGATTTTGATTTGTCTGATGTGATGTTTGTCGCAACAGCTAATACGCTCAATATTCCGCACGCTTTGCTTGACCGCATGGAGGTGATTCGACTTTCCGGTTATACCGAAGATGAGAAAGTCAGCATTGCCATGCGCTATCTTCTGTCCAAGCAGACGAAAAACAACGGTATCAAGCCGTCAGAGATGATGGTTACAGAAGATGCGATACGCGACATTGTCCGATACTACACGCGCGAAGCCGGGGTGCGTTCTTTGGAGCGCGAAATATCAAAAATTTGTCGAAAAGTTGTGAAGTCGTTAGTCATGAAACCGCGTAAAAGCAAGATCGTGGTGAATGCCAAGAATCTCGATAAATTTCTTGGAGTACGCCGATACAGTTTTGGCATGGCCGAGAAAGAAAATCAGGTTGGGCAGGTTACCGGACTGGCCTGGACAGAAGTGGGTGGAGAATTGCTCACCATAGAATCCATTGTTTTGCCGGGTAAAGGTAAAACCATGACTACCGGCACGCTGGGCGATGTGATGCAGGAATCGATCCAGGCTGCACTCTCTGTTGTCAGGAAACGTAGCAAACAGCTGGGTATCGCAGAGGATTTCTACCAGAAGAGCGATCTGCATATCCATATGCCCGAAGGTGCTACGCCGAAAGATGGGCCAAGTGCTGGCGCGGCTATTTGTACTGCCCTGGTTTCATCACTTACGGGCATCCCTGTTCGTGCCGATGTGGCAATGACCGGCGAAATTACACTGCGCGGCGAAGTTTTGCCTATTGGCGGCTTGAAGGAAAAATTGCTCGCTGCAGTGCGCGGGGGCATTCGTCTGGCTTTAATTCCTGAAGAGAATGTTAAAGATCTTGCCGAGATTCCAGACACCATCAAAAATCGTATCGAGATCCAGCCGGTAAGATGGATAGACAAGGTGCTTGAGTTGGCTCTGGAACGGGTACCTGAACCATTGCCAGAGTCACCTTTAGCGCCTGTAGAAGCAGTGCCCGTTGTAGAAGCCGGAAAAAGTACTATTCTGACACACTGATTTTCATCACAAGATGGTAAAATCTGCATTTGATGCATAGCAAGTAGATATTGTTATAGCGGGTGCTTAGCTCAGTTGGTAGAGCGTCGCCCTTACAAGGCGAATGTCGGCGGTTCGAGCCCGTCAGCACCCACCAGTTACCTGTTTTAA
>JAUSQB010000244.1 GCA_030652715.1 Rugosibacter sp. | reverse complement strand
GCGGGATCGACCTTGACGGCCTGGGCAATGGCACTTTGCGCAACAAAGGCAGAACCGGCGATAAGGCCGAGTGCCGTAATAAGCTTTTTCATAGTCATGCTTGATTACTCCTATAGTGGTTGAAATTTCCTACCAGAACATCGGCTCACGCCGGGTTCATAAAAGCGCATGATATACAGCGAATATTACAGAGAAGTTACATCCAGCTAGCAAATCGCCAATAGTACGAGTACGGAATATCGGAATATTCAGGCAAAGTGGCAAATCAGTGTCCTGTGGCAGTAAGACGCCGAAACCAAGAGGCGCCATGCTGCCGTCAAATTCTGCCAGATCATGGATACTGACTGAAAAATGCTACTGGATCAGAGCAATTCCCTCACAGGACATTTAATTTTCTTGCAACACAATAGCAATCAGCCTGTAACACGGGTTTTTCAGAATGCACCTGAATCAAACCCGTGGAGAAACCAATGAGCACAGAAATCCAATCCATCCAATCAGCCGATATACATACCGATGTGCGCCATGAAGGCCGCACACGTCCCAACCTGCGCATCAGCCTGGCGCAAAACGAAAACGAAGTTCGCGAAGCCCAACGCCTGCGCTACAAGATATTTGGCGAAGAAATGGGTGCCCGCCTCTCAACACGCATCCCAGGACACGATACAGACCTGTTTGATCCCTACTGCGACCATCTGCTGGTGCGCGACGAGAATACCGGCAAAGTCGTCGGCACCTATCGTATTCTCGCACCCGAAGCGGCCAAGCGCGTCGGCAGTTATTACTCGGAAGGCGAGTTTTCGCTTACACGTTTGCAGCACTTGCGTCCGCGCATGGTGGAAATCGGCCGCTCCTGCATTCATGCCGATTACCGTAGCGGCGCCGTGATTGCCCTGCTCTGGTCGGGTTTGGGCGAATACATGGTCACCCGTGGCTATGCTTACCTGATCGGTTGCGCCTCGATCAGCATGGCCGATGGCGGCCACAATGCTGCCAATCTTTACCAGCAACTAACTGAAGCGCAGCAGGCACCGCTCGAGTATCGCGTTTTCCCACGCCATCCGCTACCCTTTGAACATCTGGCCAACGGCCAGTCCGCCCTGATTCCTCCGCTACTCAAGGGCTACTTGCGTGCCGGTGGTCGCGTGTGCGGCGAGCCAGCGTGGGATCCTGACTTCAACACCGCAGATTTGCTGTTGATGCTACCCATGGAGCGCTTGAGCGAACGTTACCAGCGCCACTTCATCGCTACGTAACAGCACATAAGCCATTTCCATGCATGTCCTGATGCTCAGCGATGTTTACTTCCCGCGTATCAATGGTGTCTCGACTTCCATACAGACGTTCCGACATGAACTAGGCACCCATGGTGTTCGCCTTACCGTCGCCGCGCCGGAGTATCCCGGCCATATCGAAACAGATGGCGTCGTACGCATTGCTTCACGCCAAGTACCGCTCGACCCCGAAGACCGTTTAATGACCCGTGCGGGCATCAAAGCCTTTTCTCGCCGTATTGCCAGCGCCGACTTTTCGCTGATCCACGTGCAAACACCGTTTGCCGCACACTATGCGGGCATCAAGCTGGCACGTCGGCAAGGCGTGCCAGTGATTGCCACCTACCACACCCATTTCGAGGAATACCTGTTCCATTACCTGCCCATCGTGCCGCGCCGTGCCTTGCGCGGATTGGCCCGCCGCACCGCACGCGGCCAATGCAATGCGCTGGATGCCATCGTCGTCCCTTCGCAACCCATGGCGCAGACATTGCGCGATTACGGCGTCACCACACCGTTGCATGTCATTCCCACAGGGCTACCCGAAAGTCAGTTCATCCGTGGCAATGGTGAACGCTTTCGCGCGGCTCACGGCATCAGCGCCAAGCGAAAAATCGCCCTCTTTGTCGGCCGCGCCGCCTTTGAAAAAAACATCGGCTTCTTGCTTGAAGTTGCTGCTCACGCGCGCCAGCAACAGCCGGACTTGCTTCTGGTCATCGCCGGCGAAGGCCCTGCACTCGAAAATCTGCAACGCAAAGCCAGTCAATTAGGTATCAACGACCATGTCCGCTTCGTTGGCTATCTGCCGCGCGAATCCGGCTTGCGCGACTGCTACGCGGCGGCCGATGTATTCACCTTCGCCTCGCGCACCGAAACCCAAGGCCTGGTGCTGCTCGAAGCCATGGCTGTCGGCCTGCCGGTGTTAGCGCTCCCCGCGTTGGGCGCTGCCGAAATCATCGCGCCGCAACGTGGAGCGATCGCCGCCATCGATGCACCCAAAGCATTCGCCGACCAGTTGCTTACTCTCCTTGACCAACCCGAACGCCTGGCCACGCTGAGCAGTGAAGGTATCGCTTTTGCCCGCGAATGGGATGCCGCAACACAAGGCAAAAGACTGGCGAGCCTGTATCATGATCTCGTTGCCCGCTTTCACACCGACACCTCGCCACCAGCCCAGACCACCCCCTGATGAAACCAGAACACCCCGTCCCCGAAGAAAGAGAAAGCCCCTTCAAAGGCCGCACTGGCTTGCTACGCATCTGGAATGCATTCAATTACTCGCTCGCAGGCTTGGCTGCTGCTTATCGCCATGAAGACGCCTTTCGTCAGGAAGTGTACCTGGCCATTGTGCTTGTCCCGTTGGCTTTGTTGTTGCCTGCAACGGGTATCGGCCATGCCTTAATGATAGGCAGCGTATTGCTGGTGCTGATTGTCGAGCTGCTCAATTCAGCCATCGAAGCCACAGTTGACCGTATTTCGCTGGAAAACCATCGCCTCGCCAAGCGCGCCAAAGATATTGGCAGCGCAGCAGTACTAGTTTCATTGATTAACGTCGCGGTCATCTGGCTGCTGGTGCTTATCGAGTCATAAAAATGTCATCTTAATGTCATCTGTATGCCACAGCTGGTCGGCAAACTGAGCAGCATGACGACACCACTCCACATTGCGTTAGTCACTGAAACCTGGCGACCGGAAATCAACGGCGTTGCCATGACGTTAAGCAGAATGACTGACGGACTGCAAGACCTCGGGCACCGTTTCACACTGATACGACCGCGTCAGCATGCCGCAGATCTGCCCGCTACTGAAACCAAATTACGCGAAGTGCTGGTAGCCGGTTGCCCTATCCCCGGCTATCGCGGCCTGCGCTTCGGTCTCCCCGCCAAAGCGCGCCTGCTCAACGCCTGGCGAGCAGATCGCCCCGACATCATTCAGGTCGCCACCGAAGGACCGCTGGGTGCCTCGGCGATTGCTGCTGCGCGCGAACTCGACATTCCGGTCGTCTCCGAATTCCATACCAACTTTCACGCTTACAGCCGTCACTATGGTTTTAGCTGGTTAGAAGGCCTGGTCGCTATGCATTTGCGCCGTTTGCATAACAAAAGCGCCGTCACGCTAGCACCGACTTTTGCCGTAGCGCGCGAACTCACTGCCGCAGGCTATCGCACGGTGCGCGTGGTATCGCGCGGTGTAGATACCGCGCTATTCAATCCGCAGCGGCGCAGCATGGCATTGCGCGCACACTGGGGCGTCAGCGAAGAGCAACTCGTCGTCACCTATGTCGGCCGCCTGGCGGCAGAAAAAAATCTGCCACTGGTGACACAAGCTTTTGCCACCATCCGTGATCTGCATCCGAATTCGCGCCTGCTTTTCGTTGGTGACGGCCCGATGCGTACGCAACTTCAACGCAGCAACGCCACGTATCTTTTTGCCGGCATGCGGCGCGGTGAAGATCTGGCCGCGCATTACGCCTCTGCCGACTTGTTCCTTTTCCCCAGCCTGACCGAAACTTTTGGCAATGTCACGCTCGAAGCACTGGCCAGTGGCCTCGGCGTTGTCGCCTACGATTGCGCAGCGGCTAACGAGTTGATACGCGACGGCGACAATGGCCGCGTTGTGCCCGGCAATCATGGTGACGCCTTCATCGCTGCCGCGCTTGAACTGGCACGCAATCCGGCAATGCTCGCCACTTTGCGCCAACGCGCCCATGCCAGTGTGCGCCATCTCGACTGGGGACATATCAGTGCCGAACTGGCAGACATCCTTCATTCCACCATCAAAGCGCACCAGCGGCAACAACACGCCAACCTGATTTTTCGCTTTGCACCCGACTAGATAAGCCATGAAAGTCCGCACTATTTTTCTTTCCGATATTCATCTAGGCACACGCGGCTGCCAGGCGGAACGGCTACTTGAATTTCTGCGCATCCATGAGGCGGAACAACTGTTCCTCGTCGGTGACATCATTGACTTCTGGGCCATGAGGCGCAGCATTCACTGGACGCCAGCGCAAAATACCGTGGTGCAGAAAATTCTGCGCCGCGCCCGGCATGGTGAACATGTCATGCTAATCCCCGGCAATCACGACGAAGCACTACGCGAATATCACAACGTGGCATTCGGCGATATTCTGGTTGCCAACGAGCATATCCATATTGCCGCCGATGGCCGCCGTTATCTGGTGATCCATGGCGACGAATTCGATCAAGTCACCCGCCATCACCGCTGGCTGGCCGTGCTGGGTGACGTTGGCTACAACCTTCTGGTACGTGCGAATGTGTGGGTTGCCTGGCTGCGGCGCACGTTCGGCATTGCCGACTACTGGTCGCTCGCCGGCTACGCCAAGCGCCGTGTCAAGCGCGCGGTTTCCTTCATTTTCGATTTTGAAGATGCCGTCATGCACGCCGTGCGCGATCGAGGTCTGGATGGCGTGATCTGCGGCCACATCCACAGCGCCGCCATCAAGGATGTCGAGGGCATGACTTACATCAACTGCGGTGACTGGGTCGATAGTTGCACCGCCATCGTGGAGCACATGAACGGCCGCATGGAGTTGCTGCATAGCTGGCAACCCGCTACGGCGTCTGCCGCAAATGACGAGGGTGAAAAGAGCCTCGTCACGCTGGCCTCTAAATAAAAATAATCTTCAGACAATCCATGCCAAACCTCCTCATGCCACTGGAGCATCATGACATCAGCTCTGGCTCTGCCCCATCCGACATGCATACCCAACTCACGGAATTTGTCGAAACCATATCGGCGCGCCGCTTGCATGGGGTATTTCAACCTATTCTCGACATGCATTCTGGCAAATACTTTGCATTCGAAGGACTGATTCGTGGCCCGCGTAACTCCTCTCTACATTCGCCACAAGCACTATTTGATTGTGCGCGGCAGCTCAACATGACTTGCCAGTTCGAACACCTGTGCCGCGAAATCGTGATGGCAGACTACGCTCGTCTCAAGCTGTCGGGCAAGCTGTTCATCAATGCCAGCATTCCCTGCCTCACTGATATCAATTTTCGCCAGGATGGTGACCTGCCCCACCTGCAAGCGCTGGGAATGACACCTGGACAGATCGTTATCGAAATTACTGAAAACCATCTGGTCAGCGACTTTTCAGCTTTGCATGACATACTGGCCGATTACCGCAGCTTCGGTTTTGATCTGGCAATGGATGACCTTGGCGAAGGATTTTCCAATCTGCGCATGTGGTCGGAAGTACGCCCGGAATTCGTTAAGATCGACCGCCACTTCATCACCGGCATCGCCGATGATCCGCTGAAATTCCAACTGGTGCGTGCCATGCACCAGATTGCCGAGACCTGCGGTTCGCAACTGATTGCCGAAGGCATAGAAACCGAAGCGGAATTCACCACCATACGCGATCTGGGCATTCGCTTTGCCCAAGGCTATTTCATCGCTCGGCCGGTCGCCAAACCGCTTGCCGCACCGATTGTCTCCATCAATCAGCTACGCACCAGCGCACGCATCATCGTTTTTCCCCAGCATGAAACCAACAATGCAGGTTACGCGCCGATCCGACAACTTTTGCGATCCATGGATCCCATATCGCCAGATATTGAAAATGATGAGGTCTATGCGCGCTTCGAGCGGGAGCCAAAACTCTTATCGCTGCCTGTAGTGAAGAATGGCAAACCGCTGGGCATGATTAACCGCTACACCGTCATCGATCACTTCGCCCGCCCCTACCGGCGCGAATTGTTTGGCAAAAAGCCATGCCAAACACTCATGAACGACGCCATACTGATCGTCGAACACACGGACAGCGTGCAGGAAGTAGCCCGCCGGATAAGCAGCAACGAGCAGGACACTTTTCTGGATTACTTCATCATCGTTCGCGATGGCCGCTATCTTGGCATGGGTTCCGGTCGCGAACTGATGAACATGATCACCAACATGCAGATGAAGGCCGCACGCTACGCCAACCCATTAACCCAATTGCCTGGCAATGTGCCTATCAACGAACATATGGAACGTCTGCTGGCAAACAACACGCCCTTTGTTGCCTGTTATGCCGATCTCGATGCCTTCAAGCCCTATAACGACACCTACGGCTTTCGTCGCGGCGATGACGTGATTCTGATGCTGGCACAAACCCTGGGCGAAGTAGTCGATGGGCGTGAGGACTTTCTCGGCCATATCGGTGGAGACGACTTCATGCTGCTGTTTCAAAGCACCGACTGGGAGGCGCGCTGTCAACGTGCAATGGCACTCTTCGACAGTCGCCTCGCCTATCTGGTAGAGCCCGAACATTGGGCAGCCAAGGGATTCACTGCCGAAAACCGGCGCAGCGAAAAAGTATTTATGCCACTAACGGCGCTCTCGCTGGGTTGTCTCGTAGCCAACCCAGGCAGCTATCATTCGCATCACGAAGTTGCAGCGGGTGTTACCGAAGCCAAGCATCAGGCAAAAAAGACTCTCGGCTCAAGCATGTTCGTTGAGCGCCGTACTACCCATGGCGCGCCGGATGACGGCGGCAATCGTCTCCGCCTGGTGAGCAACAACCGCAGCATCACGGCCCTCGACCATTACGCGTAACAGCGGCTCGGTACCCGAGGGCCGCAGCAAGACGCGGCCTGTACCGCCCAGACTGGCTTCGGCGGATTCAACCGCCGCACGAATGTCCGCATCGTGCGCCCAGTCAAAGTCGGCCGACAAACGGATATTGATCAACTTTTGCGGGTAGAGCACGAGATCGGCGCAGGCTTCTTCCAGAGACTCCTTGCTCGCACGCAATGCGGCCAAGACTTGCAACGCGGCGACAATCCCGTCGCCTGTGGTGTGCCGGTCAAGGCAGATAATGTGGCCCGAATTCTCGCCGCCAAGAACCCAACCTCGCTCCTGCATCATTTCCAGCACATAACGGTCACCCACCTTGGCGCGTCCCAGCGGAATATTGAGACGAAGAAGTGCGTGCTCAAAGCCGAGGTTGCTCATCAAGGTGCCGCCAATACCACTCACCGGCACAGAGCGCATGCGATGTCGTGCGATGAGATACAGCAAGCGATCTCCATCGTAGACTCCACCGGCAGCATCGACCATTACCAGGCGGTCTCCGTCACCATCCAGCGCGATGCCGCAATCGGCTTTGGACGCCAACACCGCTTCGCGCATGGCGTCTGGTGCAGTAGCGCCAACGCTATCGTTGATATTGAATCCATTCGGCGTGTCACCAACGCCGACTATTTCAGCACCAAGTTCGTGAAACACCTTGGGAGCAATACGATAGGCTGCCCCGTGCGCACTATCGACCACAATTTTCATGCCATGCAAATCGAGATCGTTGGGGAAGGTGCTTTTGCAAAATTCGATATAGCGCCCCGCTGCATCATCCACGCGGCGCGCCCTGCCCAGACGTCGCGATGTCATGCATTGCATCGGCTGATCAAGCTGGGCTTCAATAGCATGCTCAATGGCATCAGACAACTTGGTGCCCTGCGCAGAAAAAAACTTGATGCCGTTGTCTTCATACGGATTGTGCGAAGCAGAGATGACTACTCCGGCCTGCAGGCGCAGCGCACGAGTGAGATAAGCCACAGCCGGTGTTGGAATAGGCCCGCAAAGCACGACATCCACGCCTGCTGCTGCAAAACCCGCTTCCAGCGCAGCTTCCAGCATGTAGCCGGAAATGCGCGTGTCTTTGCCAATCAATACTGCCGGATGTTCTCCTGCATAGGCATGGCTCGAGGCTAAAACAATCCCTGCAGCATAGCCTAGGCGCATGACAAAATCCGGCGTAATGGGTGCCTCACCCACGCATCCACGAACACCATCGGTTCCAAAATACTTTCGACTCATTGTGTTTTCTCCACCGCTTCAAATACCGCTATTGCGTCCCGGGTAGCGGCCACATCATGCACCCGTAAAATACGCGCACCTCGTACTATAGCCAACATATGCGCAGCAATGCCAGCGGATACACGCTCACTTGGTGCGCGTCCCGTTAACACTCCCAGCACTGATTTACGCGACAACCCGACCAAAACCGGCAGATCGAGCTTAGTCAGCGCTTCCAGGTGGCGTAGCAATTGCAAATTATGTTCTAGCGTTTTACCAAAACCAAAACCCGGATCA
>JAUSQB010000294.1 GCA_030652715.1 Rugosibacter sp. | reverse complement strand
ATTTCTTCCACCACCGGCGAGAGGCGATGAATCTCGTCGATGAAGAGCACGTCATTGGGTTCGAGGTTGGTCAGAATCGCCGCCAGGTCGCCCGCCCGTTCTAAAACAGGGCCCGAGGTCTGGCGTAGATTGACGCCCATTTCATGCGCCAGAATGTGGGCGAGCGTGGTTTTGCCCAAACCCGGCGGGCCGAACAGCAGCACGTGGTCGAGCGATTCTTGCCGCGCCTTGGCGGCTTGAATGAAAATTTCCAGCTGTTCGCGGATTTTTTGCTGGCCGACGTAATCCGCCAGTTTCTTCGGCCGCAGCGCGCGCTCCAGGGCTTCTTCCTGCCGCGACTCGCTATTCGCGGCGATGACGCGTTCTGGCAGTTCTGTGAAAGCGGCGGCAAGGTTATCGGTCTGAATGCTCATGACTCGAGTTTAGTCGAGGTTAACCGCGAAGGCTCAGCTCAGTTCAGGTAGATTTCGACAGCAACTTTAACGCCTGGCGTATGCCGTCGGAAACTGAAGTCTCTGCTGGCATGTTTTTCATCGCGCCCAAGGCTTCGCGCTCGTTGTAACCCAGCGCCAACAGCGCGTTCAGGATGTCGGAAGTGGCATCCATCGCCGTCTCGCCAGCGCCGACTTTTACGCTGCCTGCCGCCATGGTTTTGGGCAGCTTGTCGCGCAGTTCCAAGAGCAGGCGCTCGGCGGTTTTTTTGCCAATGCCCGGCACTTTGATGATGCGCCCGGCTTCCTGCAGGCTAATGGCCTGGGCGAGTTCCGTGACCGACATGCCGGAGAGCACCGACAAGGCCGTGCGCGCGCCAATGCCGGAGACTTTGAGCAACTGCCGAAACGCCACGCGCTCATCCACCGTGCCAAAACCATACAAAAAATGCCCGTCTTCGCGAATTGCCAGGTGGGTGAATAAAGAGACTTTTTCGCCCGTGGCGGGCAGGTTGTAAAACGTGCTCATCGGCACATCAATTTCATAACCCAGGCCGTGCACATCCACCACGACCGCGGGCGGGTTTTTTTCAATCAACGTGCCAGTAATGCGACCGATCATGGTGTTCCTTTGTTGGTTTTGGGTAAGGTTTAGTGCTTGCTGAAAATCAGCGCCGCGATCAGCAGGCAGCCATACGCTTGCGCGGCAAAGAGTGACCACTTGATCGCAGGCGCCAGCCGGGCGGGCGTTTGGGCATGGTGCCATAAACCGCGTGCAGCGGCGAGGCTCAAGGGCAGTGCTAGCAGGGCGAAAAAAGTCGGCGCTGGCAAGACGGCGAAGGCTACGCCCAGCGGAACGCACAGGGCTGAGAGTAGCAGGATGGCAATAAAACCCGCGCGCGCGCGGCGGCGGCCGAGGCGCACGACCAAAGTGCGCTTGCCTGCGGCGGCGTCCGCCGTCGCATCGGGAAACTGATTGATGTAAAGAATGTTGGCCACCAGCAGCGCATAGCCGCTGCCCGCGACCAGGGGCAACAGGGCGAAGCCGCGACGCTGCACGTAATCGCTGCCAACGACCACCAGCAACCAGCTGGCGACAATGGCCAATTCGCCCAAGCCCCGGCTGGCCAGCGCCAGCGGGGGAGCCGAATAGCCCCAGCCGATCAGTAGTCCTGCCAGGCCAATGAACACCAGGCCTGGCGCAGAGTGCGCCGCCAGCCACAGCCCGGCGGGGATCACCACCAGCAGCAAGCCATAACCCAGTTGCGCCGTGGCTTTTGGGGTGAGCAAGCCATTTTGAATAAAGCGCGAGCCGCCGGTATACGGGAACAGGCGCTCGGTATTCTCCGCATCGTTGTCGCGATCATGATAGTCGTTGATCACATTCGCGCCAGCATGCGCAATCAGGGCAAAGATCAGCGTGAGCGCGGCAGGAAGCGGCGTGATCGCAACGCCATCGGCATAAGCGCTGGCCAGCCCCAGCAGGACGGCCGTCAGCGTGACAGCAAGAAAAGCCGGGCGCGTGGCAAGA
>JAUSQB010000233.1 GCA_030652715.1 Rugosibacter sp. | reverse complement strand
TGGAGGCGCTTGGCTACACGTTGAGGGTCTCTGAATTGGTGGGCTGGGAGCATTCTATGAAAATCGAGCTGCTCATCGCGCGTCGGGGTAATCTGCCGCGAGGCAATGCACGACAGCGTGCCGAGCAGATTCTGCGCGAGCTGAACCTGGAAGATCTGTTACATCGGTTTGCTTATTAATGTGATTGCTTCAGACAATAACGAATGCTTTGCGCTGCTTGACGATAGCGAAGCCAGTGAAGATCAGCCACGTTCACGCTTGTATACCGAGTATGTAACGTCATTGCGCTGCACTGATGTGGCAGCTTTGCCTGCGCTGCTGGAAGCCATGCAGCAGTTGCAAAGCCAAGGTCTCCATGCAGTTGGGCTGTTTTCTTTTGAGTTGGGCGCAGCATTGCAAGGCATCGTGCCATCGCCCGGAAAAGAACTGGCACATCTGCTGTTGTTTAAAACATGCCAGTATTTATCCGCAACGGCCGTCGATGAATGGCTGTTGCAGCGAGCGAGCGGCGAGAGCCCTTCATCGACGGCTGGCGTGAGGGGTATTACATCCAGCGTGAGCAAGGCTGAGTTTGACGTAGCGATGGCGCAAATTCATCATTACATTGAAGCGGGCGAAACTTACCAGGTCAATTACACCTATCGGCTGCGCTTTACCACCTATGGTGGGCTGGTTTCACTTTACCAGAGGCTCAAAATGCGGCAGCCGGTGCCTTTTGGTGCGCTGATTAGTCTGCCCGACGGTCGAGCCGTGTTGTCTTTTTCGCCTGAACTGGCGGTGCAACATCAGGCAGGTCATTTGCGCACTTTGCCGATGAAGGGCACGGCTGAAGCGACAGACGATGAGGCGCAGAATGCGCTTGGAGCAATGCATCTGGCGAATGACCCTAAAACCCGTGCTGAAAATGTGATGATTGTCGATTTGCTGCGCAATGATCTCGGTCGTGTGGCGCAATTGGGTACAGTGCATGTGCCATCGTTATTCAATGTTGCGCGCTATGGCAAGGTGCTGCAAATGACATCTACAGTAGAAGCGCATGTTGAGCCGACTTGCTCTTTGCTCGATTTGCTCATGGCGTTATTGCCTGCAGGTTCGGTCACCGGTGCGCCCAAGCGACGGACGCTTGATATCATTCACGCGCTGGAAACTTCGCCACGGGGTTACTACACGGGGGCGCTGGGCTGGTTTGATGCACCACACAGAGAACGAAGCATGGGGGACTTTTGCTTGTCGGTTCCTATTCGTACGCTGTTGCTCGAAGCGCCTGACAGCGATGGGCAGCGCAGGGGAGAAATGGGGGTTGGCGCAGGCATTGTGCAAGACAGCACGGCGGATGCGGAGTTTCACGAATGTGCATTAAAAGGGGCATTTTTAACAGGACTTACGCACGAATTTGAGCTGTTCGAGACGATGCTCGCCACAGAAGCCGGTTGCCCTCATCTTGAGCGACATCTGCAACGCTTAGCCGCCTCAGCACGGTATTTTGATTTTTGTTATGACGAAGGACGGGTACGTGAAGCCATTGCGCGGGCTTGTGCAGTTCTACTGCATGGCTCGCATCGTCTACGATTAGCACTCAAGCCGTCAGGCGATGTGGATGTGCAGCTTGCACCACTACAGAAGATGTCTGTTCCCGTGACGGTGTTGCTGGGAGTAGCGCCCGTAAAAATTGATCCCCTGTTTTTGCAGCATAAAACAACTCATCGGGCAGATTACGATGCCGCTTGGCAATGCGCCGAAAAAGAGGGGGCTTTTGATATGCTGTTTTTTAATGACCAAGGCGAACTGACCGAGGGCGCGCGCAGCAGCGTGTTTGTAAAGCTCGCTGGCCGATGGTACACCCCGCCCTTGGCCTGTGGTCTGCTGCCGGGGGTGATGCGCAGTGTGTTGCTGGCGGATCCTGCCTGGGCTGCGACGGAGAAAGTGCTCACGCGGAACGACTTGCGTTTAGCCCAAGCGGTAGTAGTGTGTAACGCCCTGCGCGGCGCGCTGCCAGCGCAGATTGACTGGCAGCGCCAGGATATGTTCCCGTCTGGCGAGGTTTAAGGCGCAAGGTGTATCAATGGTGGACTAATCATCCAGCGCGAGTTCGAACAAGTCACGCTTGAGTATGAGTTGCTGTGGCATGCGGGATTTGAGTTTGTCAAACCATTCGCCATGTTGCTTAAGTTCTTCACGCCAGGCCGTTACGTCAATGGCAGCGAGTTCTTCAAAGGCTTCTTTGGAAACCTCCGCATTGTCGCCCCAGTCGAGATCTTCAAAGCGGGGCACCCATCCCAGGGCCGTTTGTTTGGCATTGACCAGCCCGCGACTGCGCTCGATAATCCATTTGAGCACGCGCATGTTTTCGCCAAAGCCGGGCCACATGAAGTTGCCCTGGGCATCCTGGCGGAACCAGTTGACCGTGAAAATGCGTGGCGTGTGTTCCAGTTGATGACCAATTTTTAACCAGTGGTTGAAATAGTCACCCATGTGATAACCGCAGAAAGGCAGCATGGCAAAGGGGTCGCGACGCACGATGCCTTGCACTCCCGTGGCCGCGGCAGTGGTTTCCGAGCCCAGGGTCGCTGCCATATAGACCCCGTAGTTCCAGTTGAAGGCTTCAAAGACGAGCGGCACGGTGGTGGCGCGGCGGCCACCGAATACGAAGGCTGCAATCGGCACGCCTGCCGTGCTTTCCCAGTTGGGGTCGATTGAAGGGCATTGCGCAGCGGGCGCGGTAAAGCGCGAATTGGGGTGCGCGGCCTTGCGACCGGTTTTACCGTCTTCCGGTGTCCAGTCACGGCCTTGCCAGTCGATCAAATGCGCGGGGGGTTCTTTGGTCATGCCTTCCCACCACACATCGCCATCGTCTGTTAAGGCAACATTGGTGAAAATGATGTTTTCCTTCAACGTCGCCATGGCATTGAAATTGGTTTTTTCCGAGGTGCCGGGGGCGACGCCGAAAAACCCGGCTTCGGGATTGATCGCATATAGCTGCCCGTCTTTTCCCGGTTTGATCCAGGCAATATCGTCCCCCACAGTGGTGACTTTCCAGCCACCCAGGCTTTGCGGCGGAATCAACATGGCAAAGTTGGTTTTGCCGCAGGCGGAAGGAAAGGCCGCAGCGACGTAGGATTTTTTTCCATCGGGCGATTCGACACCAAGAAACAACATGTGTTCGGCCAGCCAGCCTTCGTCGCGGGCCATGGTTGAGGCGATGCGCAGAGCAAAACATTTTTTGCCAAGCAGCGCATTGCCGCCGTAACCGGAACCAAACGACCAGATTTCGCGCGTTTCCGGAAAATGGCAGATATATTTGGTTTTGTTGCACGGCCACTTGACGTCTTGTTGACCAGCTTCCAGCGGATGACCCACGCTATGCAGGCAGGGAACGAACTCGCCATCGCTGCCGAGTTGATCGAATACAGCGCGACCCATGCGCGTCATGATGCGCATGTTGACGACGACATAGGGGCTGTCGGAGAGTTCAACACCGATATGCGCGATGGGCGAACCGATGGGGCCCATCGAGAACGGAATCACATACAGCGTGCGACCGCGCATGCAGCCTTTGAAAAGACCGCGCAGCGTGTTTTTCATCCTGGCAGGGTCTTCCCAATTGTTGTTGGGGCCCGCGTCTTCGGGGTCCGTCGTGCACACGTAGGTGCGGTCTTCCACACGGGCAACATCCGACGGGTCAGACAGCGCAAGGTAGGAATTCGGACGTTTGGCCGGGTTGAGTTGCTTCATGCTGCCCGCAGCAACCATCTGCGCGAACAGGGTGTTGGCTTCTTCTTCCGAGCCGTCGCACCACATGATTTTATCAGGCTCAGTGAGTGCGGCGACTTCGGCAACCCACGCTTTGAGTTTGGTATGTTTAATGTAGTCAGGGGCAGCGGCCAAAGATGATTTGTTCATGAGGCAAGGGGTCTCCAGGGGTTAAATCATTAGTTTATGAACACGCTTTTGGTACCAGAAAGCTAAGTGATCAGGGGTAGGGATCACAGGCTTTTGGTTGTCCGCGCCACCATTATCGCTAGTGTAGCTAGCAGTTGTGATTAGTGGCGTCGCGGATGCTGCGTTGGCACGGGGTGAGTACCAGGCTGCTGGCAAGCGGGAAAAATTATTGATTAACTATATCATGACGTGCCCTTGATGTTCGCCCGATGGTTGCGCGTGAAGAGATATTCAGTGCCAGTTGCCCAGCATACAAAAATATGGATTCCGCATCGCGTAATAGGGTCTTTGCCACAAAAGTCGGCGCTGGTGACA
>JAUSQB010000224.1 GCA_030652715.1 Rugosibacter sp. | reverse complement strand
TTGCGCGTGTTTTGCACGCTCTTGATCTTGGATCGTATCTCTTTTGTGCCTGCCATGATCTTATCGGCTCCTTAGAAGGAGGCCGAACGCTTGTAATCCTCGATCGCCGCACGCAAAGCTGCTTCGTCCTCTTTACTTAAGTCTTTTGTATCTTCGATACGAGCAACAAGATCGGCAAACTTTGCTTTTAAATGCTCATGCAGGCCTTTTTCAAATGGCAATACATTCTTTACTTCGAGGTCATCAAAGTAGCCGTTGTTCACGGCGTAGAGTGATGCGGCCATTTGCCAAACTTGCATTGGCAAATATTGTGCTTGTTTGAGCAATTCCGTGACACGGCGACCACGCTCAAGCTGCTTACGAGTTGCCTCATCCAAATCGGAAGCAAACTGGGCAAATGCTGCCAATTCACGATACTGTGCGAGGTCGGTACGAATACCGCCCGACAGCTTTTTAATAACTTTGGTCTGCGCTGCGCCACCCACGCGGGAAACAGAGATACCCGCATTAATCGCTGGACGAACGCCTGCGTTGAATAAGTCGGTCTCCAAGAAAATCTGACCGTCTGTAATCGAAATCACGTTTGTTGGCACAAAAGCAGAAACGTCGCCGGCTTGGGTTTCAATAATAGGTAAAGCCGTCAATGAGCCCGTTTTTCCCTTGACTTCGCCGTTGGTCAGCCTTTCAACCCAAGCTTCGGAGACACGTGCGGCGCGCTCAAGCAAACGCGAGTGCAAGTAGAACACATCGCCTGGATAAGCCTCACGGCCCGGGGGACGGCGCAATAGCAGGGATATCTGACGATAGGCCCATGCCTGCTTTGTCAAATCATCGTAAACAATCAGCGCATCCATGCCGCGATCGCGGAAATACTCACCCATGGTGCAACCTGCATACGGCGCAAGAAACTGCATCGCGGCTGAATCGGATGCGGTAGCAGCAACGACAACCGTGTATTCCATTGCGCCGTGCTCTTCGAGCTTGCGCACGACATTGGCTACGGTGGATGCTTTTTGGCCAATCGCCACATAGACGCAGAACACATTCTGGCCTTTTTGATTGATGATGGCGTCAACCGCAACAGCTGTCTTGCCCGTTTGCCGATCGCCAATGATCAATTCGCGCTGCCCACGCCCTACCGGCACCATCGAGTCAATCGCCTTGAGACCCGTTTGCACGGGTTGCGATACCGATTTACGCCAAATAACGCCAGGAGCCACTTTTTCAAGCTTGTCGGTGAGTTTTGTGCTGATGGGGCCTTTGCCATCAATCGGCTCGCCCAGAGCATTCACTACACGGCCCAGCAGTTCAAGGCCGATGGGCACTTCGAGGATACGGCCTGTGCATTTAACGGTATCGCCTTCGGAAATATGCTCGTAATCCCCCAATACCACGGCGCCCACTGAATCGCGCTCCAGGTTAAGGGCCAAACCAAACGTATTGCCGGGAAACTCCAGCATTTCGCCCTGCATAACGTCCGCCAGACCATGCACGCGACAAATGCCGTCGGTCACTGAAACCACGGTGCCTTCATTACGCGCTGTTGCGGGCAGCTGCATGGCCTGAATCCGCGTTTTAATCAGCTCACTAATTTCGGATGGATTTAAATTCATCAAATAACTCCTAGTTCTTTAGGGCAATCGCCATAGCAGCAAGTTTGCCGCGAACTGAGGCATCAATCACCTCGTCGCCAACAGCCATACGCACACCACCGATAAGCTCGGGATCAAGCTTGATCGTTGCTTGTATCTGGCACGCAAACTTATGTTCGAGTTCAGCTACCAATTTTTTTAGCGCGGCATCATCGAGAGGAAAAGCCGAAGTAATCTCGGCATGTTTGATGCCTTGGGCATCAGCTTTGAGTTTGTCAAACGATACAGCAATTTCCGGTAGAACCGTCAGGCGATCGTTATCAACCAGCACACGAACAAAATTTTGCTGATCTGCATTAAGCTTGCCGCCAGCCGCCTCAAAATAAAGCTGAGCCAACTGCGCAGAATTAAATCGCGGATTGCCAATACACGCTTCCATCGCTGGATCAGCTGTAATGCCTGACAAGCGCTCAAGGGTTTCAGCCCATGAGAGCAAATCGGCAGGACTGTCTTTAGCTAACTGGAATGCAGCTTCCGCATAAGGCCGAGCCAGCGTAACGTTTTCAGCCATGTCTAATCAAAGCTCCGACTTCAGCTGAGAAAGCAGCTCGGCATGTGCCAGAGGGTTAATTTCCTTGCGGAGAATTTTCTCGGCACCCGCGACAGCCAGCAGCGCGACTTGTTCACGCAACGCCTCTTTGGCGCGTTGCGCAGCGACACCGGCTTCGGCTTGGGCGGCTTCACGGGCAGCCGAAACCACTCGAGCAGCCTCGGTGCGCGCCTCTTCAAGCAATTGAGCGGCTTGCTTCTCCGCTCCACTGCGAAATTCAGCAGCCGACTCACGCGCATGACGCAATTCTTCAGCGGCTTTTTTCTCAGCGTGCACCAAATCAGCCTTTGCCTTGTCAGCCGCCGCAAGTCCGTCAGCGATTTTACCCGCGCGCTCGTCTAATGCCTTCATGATGGGTGGCCATACGAATCTCATCGTAAACCACGCCAAAACAAAGAACACAGCCAGCTGGGCAAACAGCGTTGCGTTCAGATTCACGTTATTGGTCCTCTAAAAAGACGCGATTACTTGAGGACGAACGGATTGGCAAACGCGAACATCATCGCAATACCAACACCAATCAGGAAAGCAGCATCAATCAAACCGGCCAACAAGAACATTTTGGTCTGCAGGGCATTCATCAGCTCAGGCTGACGAGCGGATGCTTCGAGGTATTTGGATCCCATAATGCCGATACCGATACAAGCACCAACAGCACCGAGGCCAATAATCAGGCCAGAGGCCAGAGCGACAAACCCAAGAACATGTTCCATGACTACTCCTTATATAAAATATACAACCCTTAAAAAACTACTAAATACTGCAATTAGTGACTTTCATGTGCCTGACCGATGTACACCAGCGTCAGCATCATGAAAATGAATGCCTGCAAAACAACAATCAATATGTGAAAAATTGCCCAGATCGAACCCGCCACAACGTGACCAAAAAACCCCAAGGCGGTAGCGGTACTGCCCATCAAAGCGATGAGCATGAACACCAGCTCACCGGCATACATGTTGCCAAACAGTCGCATGCCATGAGATACGGTTTTAGCAATAAACTCAATCATCTGCATGACAAAATTCACAGGATACAGCAAGGGATGGTTACCGAAAGGCGCGGTAAATAGCTCATGCACCCAGCCACCAAACCCTTTGATTTTGATATTGTAGTAAAGACAAAGCAACAACACCCCAAGCGACATGCCAAGCGCCCCATTCAGATCGGCAGTGGGTACAATGCGCTGATAATGCACCCCAAACAATTCCGCGATCCTGGGCAATAGATCCACCGGCAGAAAATCGAGAGCATTCATGAACAAAATCCAAACAAACACGGTCAGCGCAACCGGCGCTATGAACCGGCGATCACCATGAACGATGGCTTTTGATTGGGTCTCAACCATTTCAACCAGCATTTCAACAGCGCCTTGAAGACGGCCAGGCACACCCGACGTAGCCCGCCGTGCGGCAATAACCATGATAATGATCGCCAGCACACCCATGCTGACAGACCAGAAAAGAGTATCCACATTGATTATCGTCCAGTCAATAACCGCCGTCTGCTTATGACCAGTATTGGTCAAATGGGTCAGGTGATGGACGATATAGTCGCCTGCGGCAGGCGCGTTTTCAGTGCTTGATGACATAATCAGTTTTTTAACAATAGCGCAAACAAATTAGCTTTTAAAGCGACAAAAAGCCCCACCAGCAATGCCAACCAGTGCACAGGGTAGAACCGCTGAGCAACTACCAAAAGTACTACCGTAGCGAGAATTTTAACCAGCTCGCCAACAAAAAAAGTAACTGCATTAGTCTGTTTTTTTGCTGCAGAAACAGTCAATCTCGTTACAAACAACAGGTTGGGAACAGCGTATGCCATCCCACCAAACAGAACCGACAGCGCGCCTTGTTGCCCTAGCCATATACTGGCTAATCCTGCCGCAACCAGCACCCCGACAAACTGAAGAAGTACAACCCTATACATCTGTTAAACCTTCCAACAAGGCTGCACCGTTGCCACGCAATCCAAAGCCGCCCGATTTTAAATGCTTGCAGAATAGGTGTCAATGAAATTGCCGTTACGGGACTGATTAATTTGTTTTACTTGGCTCATTTGACTCGATTTACCGCTATGCAACGCCCACCCTTTGAAAAGTCGGCGCTGGCGATACGCCACCTCAACCGAAATGTGTGCTCAGTAAACCGTCCAGCTGATCCAGGCTTGTAAAGCGAATAGTCAATGTACCTACACCTTTTCTGTTAGCGCTCACTTTGACGGTAGCGCCTATTTTATCTGACAACTCCTCTTCTAACCCCTGCAGATCACGATTATTTTGCTGAGCCCCTTCTGCCTTCTGTAGGGGATTGAGTTCGCGCGCAACCAGCCGTTCAGTATCGCGAACCGATAATCGTTTTTCTACCAGCATGGCAGCAAGCCGGCTTTGTTCAAGCTTCGGTAACGCAAGCAATGCTCGTGCATGGCCCATTTCAATATCGCCTGCCATCAGCATATCCTGCACGGGCTTTGCCAACTGCAAAAGACGCAGCAAATTCGATGCGGCGGAGCGAGAACGGCCCAGGGCGTCCGCTGCCTGTTGGTGCGTCATCTCGAACTCATCAATCAAGCGCTGAATGCCTGCCGCTTCTTCAAGTGGATTGAGGTCTTCCCGTTGAATATTTTCGATCAGCGACATGGCCAATGCCGCGTCATCAGGAATGTCCCTTATAAGCACAGGGACTTCATTCAGCCCTGCAATTTGGGCCGCACGCCAACGCCGCTCGCCAGCGATAATTTCATAGCATGCGACACCCTCATAAACTACCGGGCGTACCGAAATGGGCTGGATCAAGCCCTGGGCTTTGATTGAGGCCGCAAGCTCTTCCAGCGAGCCAGGGTCCATTCGTGTGCGTGGCTGATATTTACCAGGACGCAACGCGCTGACTGACAACACATCCTGCCGCTGCCCTTGGTTGCCGCTGGTTTCCGGGTCAAGCAGCGTATCCAGACCGCGGCCTAAGCCTTTTAATCGTGTGGCATTCATTTCATTCCTTCCAATTTTTAACGCGCTCGACCATCTCAGCAGCAAAGGCAAGATAGGCCTGCGCACCTTTTGCCCCCTTATCAAACAAGACACCAGGCACACCGTAACTCGGTGCTTCCGCCAAGCGCACATTGCGCGGCACGATGGTCTTGAAAACCTTATCTCCGAAGTGTTGTTCCAACTGGGCCGAAACCTGATTTGACAAGGTGCTGCGAGTATCAAACATGACCCGCAAGAGACCAATGATTTTCAATTCACGATTGAGATTCGCATGAACTTTTTTAATGGTATTGACCAGGTCGGACAGCCCTTCCAGCGCATAATATTCACATTGCATAGGAATAATCACGCCATGCGCCGAACACAGGCCATTAAGCGTCAGCATGGACAGGGACGGCGGACAGTCGATCAAGACAAAATCATAATCATCCTTGTGCAGTGCCAGCGCATTTTTGAGACGCAGCTCTCTATGCTCCAAGGCGACCAGATCTACCTCAGCACCCGCCAGATCGCGATTTGCGGGCAGCACATCAAATTTCCCGCTGGGCGATGTCACTCTCGCTTGCGCAAGCGTTGCTGACTCTAAAAGCAACTGATAAACCGAGAGCGTCAAGCTCCGCTTATCTATGCCGCAACCCATGGTGGCATTGCCCTGTGGATCAAGATCTATCAACAGTGTGCGCTGCCCTTGCGCAGCCAGTGCGGCGGCCAGATTGACCGTAGTAGTGGTTTTTCCTACCCCGCCCTTCTGATTCGCTATGGCAAATATATGCATAGGTCAGTGATCTTTCTGCAAAACAATCAAATGGCGCTCAGCCGCCATCCCGGGGACTTTTAGCGGTAAGCACTGGGCGACATGCCACCCTGCAGGAAGCCGAGCAATTTCCTCGTGAGGCAACTGCCCTTTCATGGCGTAAAGCGCGCCGCCTTCTGCCAGCAGGTGGCCTGCCAACGATACAAAATCCGCCAATTCAGCAAATGCGCGCGATATCACGGCATCGCACTGCGCCGCAGGCTGGTTTTCAACTCTGCCGCCCAAAATGGTTAAATTCGATAGCCCAAGCTCGATTTTTACTTGGCGCTGAAATGCTGTCTTTTTATCGACAGAATCAATCAGGGCCATCTGTATTTGCGGACAGGCAATCGCCAGGGGAATGCCCGGCAACCCAGCGCCACTTCCCACATCCATCCAGCGCCGTGCCACCAGCGCCGACTTTTCCAGATGCGGCAATATGCTCAAGGAATCCAATAAATGCTGCGTTAACATGGCAGATTCTTCACGTATGGACGTCAGGTTATAAGTGGCATTCCATTTTTTTAGCAGCATCAAGTAGCCAAGAAATTGCTCCTGCGCACTTTCTGGTAACGCTAGCCCCAAGGCCGTCAAACCTTGCTGCAACTGAATACCAAGCGTCATGCCGCCTTCCGTCGCTTGAGGTGAACTAAAAGCAAGGAGATGGTTGCTGGCGTTACTCCTTGAACTCGAGATGCCTGACCCAGTGTTTCCGGGCGCGCCTGATCCAGCTTTTGGCGTGCCTCAAATGACAAGCCATGGACCGTTGCGTAATCCATGTTGGCAGGAATAGCAGCTGATTCATGCGCTAAACTTTTGGCGACTTCTTCTTTTTGTCGCTCGATATACCCTTGATATTTCGCTTGAATCTCCACTTGCTCGACAACCTCGGCATCTGTCACCGCCTCTCCAGAACCCGACAAAGTCATTAAATTGGCATAGCTGACTTCTGGCCGACGGAGTAGCTCAAACAAACTATATTCATGCTCCATCGCCTGACCAAGCACGCGCACCGCTTCTGCCTCGCTGATGATCCGAGGATTCACCCAGGTTGCCCGGGTACGTTCAACTTCTCGCGCAATGGCATCCCGCTTGCGGTTAAAACGATCCCAGCGCACATCATTGACCAACCCCAATGCGCGCCCTTCCTCGGTTAATCTTAAATCGGCATTATCTTCACGCAAAGACAAGCGGTACTCTGCGCGACTGGTAAACATGCGATAAGGTTCAGACACCCCGCGCGTTATTAAATCATCGACCAACACACCCATGTAGGCCTGATCCCGTCGCGGTGCCCAGACCGGCAAATTCTTTGCGAACCGAGCAGCATTAACGCCTGCCAACAAGCCCTGGGCTGCCGCCTCTTCATAGCCTGTCGTGCCATTGATCTGGCCCGCGAAAAACAAACCGGCAATCGATTTTGTCTCCAAGCTACTTTTCAAATTTCGCGGATCGAAATAATCATACTCAATGGCATAGCCAGGCCGGGTGATGTGCGCCTTTTCCAGCCCGCGAATAGATCGGATAAGATTTAGCTGCACGTCGAAGGGTAAACTGGTGGACACCCCTTGCGGATAAATCTCGTAAGTCTCAAGACCTTCAGGTTCCATAAAAATCTGATGGCTATCCTTGCCCGCAAAGCGATGAATTTTGTCTTCTATCGACGGGCAATATCGCGGTCCGACACCTTCGATCACACCCGTAAACATCGGCGAACGGTCCAGGCCACGCCGAATAATATCGTGCGTATTTTCGTTCGTATGCGTAATCCAGCAGGGTATCTGCTGCGGATGCATGCCAGCGGAGCCCATAAAAGAAAAAACTGGTACCGGATCATCACCGGGCTGGCACGTCATGACTGAAAAATCAATTGTGCGTCCATCCAACCTGGGTGGGGTGCCTGTTTTTAAACGACCCACAGGGAGCTTCAGCTCCTTCAAGCGCTGACTCAGCAAAATAGCCGCCGGATCGCCAAATCGACCGGCGCGGTAATTCTCCAGTCCGACATGAACCAATCCATTGAGAAACGTACCCGCCGTCAACACAACGGCAGGTGCATGAAAACGCACGCCCAGCTGAGTGACAACACCCGCCATTCGATCACCTGTCACGATGAAATCATCAACGGCCTGCTGAAACAGGGTCAGATTTTCCTGGCCCTCAAGACACGAACGGATTGCCTGTTTATACAGTTGACGATCTGCCTGGGCACGCGTTGCCCGTACAGCCGGGCCTTTTGATGCATTGAGAATCCGAAACTGTATACCCGCCTCATCGGCAGCCAAAGCCATTGCACCACCTAATGCATCAATTTCCTTTACCAAATGCCCCTTGCCTATGCCGCCAATGGAAGGGTTGCACGACATAGCACCCAGCGTCTCGATATTGTGCGTAAGCAGCAATGTTTGAGCACCGGTTCGAGCTGATGCCAGCGCAGCCTCTGTACCGGCATGCCCGC
>JAUSQB010000223.1 GCA_030652715.1 Rugosibacter sp. | reverse complement strand
ATGCTTTACCCCACCAGCTATTTGAAATCCAAAGACCTGGGCAAGGTTTGCGCGCTGCTTACCGATGGCCGATTTTCCGGCGGCACCTCCGGCTTGTCCATTGGTCATGCCTCGCCGGAAGCGGCATCGGGTGGCGCCATTGGCTTGGTCGAAGAAGGCGACATTATCGAGATCGACATCCCCAACCGCAGCATCAATCTGGTCATCGAAAAGTCGGCGCTGGCAGCACGGCGGCAAGCCATGGAAGCACGCGGCGTAGCGGCATGGAAACCGGCCAATCGGCAACGTGCCGTCTCTGCTGCGCTCAAAGCCTATGCCGCACTGACCACGTCGGCAGATACGGGTGCCGTGCGCGATGTGAGCCAGCTCGACTGATCCTCGCCGCAGTCTGCTTGGCAAAATCACCCCGGTGTTAAACACTGAACCCATCACCGGCGTGATTCTGGCCGGTGGCCGGGGCAGGCGCATGGGTGGAGTGGATAAAGGCCTGCAAGACTTGCACGGGCGTCCGATGGTGCAATGGGTTATCGATCGGCTAGCGCCGCAAGTAACCCACCTGCTGATTAACGCCAATCGCAACCTCGAGCGCTATGCCGAGTTTGGCTACCCTGTCTTCCCTGATGAAATACCCGATTACGCCGGTCCTTTGGCAGGAATCCAGATGGCATTGACCCATGCCACCACACCGTTAGTCGCCATCGTGCCGTGCGATTCGCCCTGGCTGCCAGCCGATCTGGTAACGCGCCTTTTTAATGCGCTGCAGAAAAGCGCTGCCGATCTTGCGGTAGCGCACACGGCGACGCGCACCCAACCGGTGTTTTGTGTTGCCCGACGCGCGTTGTTGCCACAGCTGACAAGCTACCTTGCTGCGGGCGGGCGCAAAGTAGAAGATTGGCATGCCATGCTCAAGGTATGTCCGGTAGCTTTTGATGAGGCGGACGAGGCGTTCAGCAATCTCAATACAGCAGAAGATCTGACGCGCCCCGGATGAACCCGTAGCGCCCAGCAGGCACTAACAGAATATTTTCTTAGAAAGTTTTCTTGATTTTCCAAAAAAACGTGGAGCGGGCGAAGGGAGTCGAACCCTCGTTATCAGCTTGGGAAGCTGGAGTAATGCCGTTATACGACGCCCGCGTGTGTCCAGGAAATTGCCTGAAACTAAGCCATCCATTTTAGCCTTACATCAGCACAATGTCGAACTGCTCTTGCGTGTAGCCGCTTTCGGCATGCAGCGACACAGGGCGGCCAATGAAATCGGAGAGCATGGTCAAGGCTTGCGCTTCTTCTTCCAGAAACTTCTCGATCACCGTCGGAGCGGCAATGACGCGCAGTTCGCGGGCAGCAAACTGGCGGGCTTCGCGCAGTAGTTCACGCAAAATTTCATAGCAGACGGTTTGCGCCGTTTTTATTTCGCCACGCCCGCTGCATACCGGGCAAGGCTCGCAAAGAATCTGCGCCAGGCTTTCACGGGTACGCTTGCGCGTCATTTCGATCAACCCCAACTGGGTAAAGTCCGACAGGGTCACGCGTGTGCGATCGGACGCTAGCGCCTTTTTAAACTCTGCTAGAACCGCTGCCTGATGCTGCTCATCTTCCATGTCAATAAAATCGACAATGATGATGCCACCCAAGTTACGCAAACGTAACTGATGCGCCACCGTGAGCGCTGCTTCAAGATTGGTCTTGAATATCGTGTCGTTAAAATTACGCACACCAACAAAGCCACCTGTATTCACATCAATGGTGGTCATGGCTTCGGTTTGATCAAAAATCAAATAGCCACCTGATTTCAAGTCAACGCGCCGTGCGAGCGCTTTTTGTATTTCATCTTCGATGCCATGCAGCTCAAACAACGGACGATCACCCGTATAGTGCACCAGACGATCGCTGACCTGTGGTACATATTCCTGCGCAAACATTGTCAGCTTCTGAAAGTTTTCACGCGAATCAATCAGCACAGCGGTCGTTTCTTGTGTGACCAGATCGCGCAACACGCGTTGCGCCAAGGTGAGATCATGGTGCAACAACACTGGCGGAAACATCCCCACGCTGCGCTGTTTTATTTCCTGCCAGATGCGCCGCAAATAGGCAATGTCAGCTGCCAGATCCTCATCGCTGGCTTCACATGCGACGGTGCGTAAAATAAATCCGCCACGATCTTCCGGCGAGAGCAGCGCCTGAATGCGGCTGCGCAATTTTTCGCGCGCTTCTTCGTCAACAATTCGTTGGGAAATACCCACATGATCGTCTTGCGGCAGGTAAACCAGCATCCTGCCTGCAATCGAAATCTGCGTCGTTAAGCGGGCACCTTTGGTGCCGATGGGATCTTTTTGTACCTGGACGCACAGCGATTGCCCTGCACTAAGCACCTGTTCGATAGGTCGCTGCTCTGCGTCATTGGTCACTCGCTCTTCCCAGATATCTCCGGCATGTAAAAAGGCGGAGCGCTCCAGGCCTATATCGATAAATGCTGACTGCATACCAGGCAGAACACGCACGACACGGCCCAGATAAATGTTGCCGACTACACCGCAACTGTTGTTGCGTTCGATGTGCAGCTCTTGAACAACGCCTTGCTGTAATGAGGCAACGCGCGTTTCTTCCGGCGTAAAATTAACTAAAAACTCTTCAGCCACGTGTGCACACCATCAGCAAGGGAATCATTACACAGCTTGCCCGAATTCACGCAGCATGAGCACAGTCTCGCACAACGGCAAACCCACAATGCCGGTATAAGAGCCACGAATGGATTCAACGAAGGTCGCCGCACGTCCTTGAATACCATAAGCACCGGCCTTGTCCAGTGGCTCACCCGTTTGCACATAGTGCAGAATCTCATCTTCTGTCAGTGTTCTGAACGTGACATCGTTCACCGATAAGCAGGATTTAATTTTCGGCTCAATGTTGTGGGGCAAGGCTGCCACAACCGAGGTCAACACGCGATGACTGCGGCCGGATAAGCGGCGCAAAATGGCGATGGCATCCGCACGGTTTTTTGGTTTTCCGATCACTTCGCCATCCAGATCAAGCGTTGTGTCGGCTGCCAGCAACAAACGCTTTGGCAGGTGACGTTGCAGTAAAAGATTGACGCCAAAAATGGCTTTGGCCCGGGCAATACGCTGCACATAGGCCTCTGGTGCCTCACCGGCTAAGCAGCTTTCATCAATTTCCGCATCTTGTCTTTCGGCAGAGCGCAATAGCAGCAACTCAAAACGAATCCCAGCCTGAGTTAACAGCTCACGACGGCGGACACTTCGCGATACCAGATAAATACGGGTGTTAGGCATAGAGATTACTCACGATGATAGGGATGACCTTTAATCACACTGGCAGCACGATATAGCGCTTCGGCCAGAATAACCCGGACGAGCGCATGAGGCAGAGTCAGACTGGAAAGCCGCAAAGTTTCGTGAGCAGATTCCTTGATGCGCGTTGCCAGGCCATCAGGGCCGCCAATCACGAAGGCCACGTCGCCCCCTCTTGCCATCCATTGAGTTAATCGCTCGCTCAATTGCCGCGTGGTAACTGCATCGCCCTGTTCGTCCAGCACAACACGGCGGCAAGATGCAGGCAAGGCAGCATCCAGGCGCACGGCTTCAGCTGCCATCATCGCGGCGGCATTTTTGCCTGTCGTGCGGGGTTCGGGTTTAATCTCCAGCAGATCAAGCGATAGCTCGCGCGGCATGCGCTTGGCGTAGTCGCCCCAGCCTGCCACTACCCATTTGGGAGGGCGGACAGAGACCGACGCGACAATTAATTTCATGTATCCTGGCTCACTGGCAATTTACTCGAAACTTATTCACTCTCAGATTTTTTGCTGCGCTGGGGCACCGCCTGCCAGAGCTCTTCCAGGTTGTAGTGTGAACGGATTACCGGCTGCATTACATGCACCACGATATCCGCCAGATCAACTAACACCCACTCACCCGTTTCTTCGCCTTCTATGCCGAGCACGTCGCCGTCGGCTTCCTTGACTTTGTCATAGACGTTACGCGCCAGCGATTTAACGTGACGACTGGAGTCCCCGCTGGCGATAATCATGAAATCAAACATTGAGGTGAGCCGACTGGTGCTGATCACTTCAATATCTTTTGCTTTCATGTCTTCTAGAGCATTGATTACTATTTTTTGCAGTTTTTTGATGTCCATAGATTGTTCAGTAAATAGAATGGGTTGCAATATAGTCGAGAACAGTGTCAGGCACCAGATGTCGCACACTCAGGCCCTGTGCCAGCCGCTGGCGAATCAAGGTTGCTGAAATCGCTAGCGGGGTAATGGCAAAGGGCACAATCCGACCGGCGGGTGCCAAAGCAATATCAGCTGGGCGGCCCAACCGATCTGCCAACTCAGCAACAAGACACGCATCCACCTTACCCACCGCATCACCAGCGCCGAGTATTTGCTGCCTTATTGTTGCTTCGTCTATGTCAGGAGTGGCCGGTAACAATACCGGTTGTCCTGGCCGCGTAGCGACTCCAATGTGCGCTAATTGAAACAGCGCTTGCCAGCGATGCCATGAGGGGAGCCGGACAAAAGCATCTGCCCCCATGAGCAACACCAAGGGACGCGTTGCGCCGTATTGTGCGCGTAACCGTTCAAGCGTGGTGACAGTATAACTGGGGCTGCCCGTGACAACTTCAGTGTCATCCAGATCAAAGCCAGGCTCGCCAGCAAGTGCGCACGCTACCATGTCCAGTCGCTGCTGCGGGCTCGCCTGTGGCGCTTCGCGTAATGGGGGGCTGCCTGCCGGAACAAATACGACCTGCGCAAGTGAAAAGGCTTCGCGCGCCTCAATAGCCAAGCGCAGATGCGCAATATGCAATGGATCAAACGTGCCGCCAAAAATACCTACTGCACCGTCTTTATCTGACGTAGCTAGTATTTCTGGCATAGCTAGCGCATCCGACTGAGCTAGCACTCGTGGATCATTCATTGGCTGTAGCGGCCTCGCTAAAGACATCGCGGTATGAAATATAAATACTTGCGACGAGTACCGGTCCTAACAGCAATACCAGGGCCATCCGTGCGAGCATGGCCAGAACTCCCGCCATTGATGGCATAAACAGGCTGGCGATTACGATCATCACGCCGGGCAGGACAATGCCTACGCCCAAAATAACCAATCCATACACTGTAAAAGCTCGCCAGTTGCGCAAACTGGCGACAAAACTGAAAAACAGTGCTTTAAGTGCCGTCATCCCATTCCACGCGGCAAGCAGAGGTGCAAACCAGAACGCCATCACGACGGGGCTGGCTAACAGCAAAAACAAGCCAAGATGACTCAGCACATCAGAGAGTTGTTCTGCGGCCTTGCTTTGATCCGGATTCAGTTCAATCATCAGCGGTTGGCTGGCGAGCAGCAAAATAACCGAGCCTAGCAGGTGCAACCCGCCTAACCGCAGCAGGTTGATGCGTTGTGCTTCCAGTCCCGCACTCAAAGTGTCTTGCGTCAATGGCTGATCGTGATCCAGCGCACGGCACGCATTGCCGAGCAAGGCAGTTAACATCGGCAATGCTAAAGGCAATAAAAACGGGCCGATGAATGGAATCAGGTTAACGATCAGCACGACTAAAAAATACACCAGCGTGATACTCGTCATCTGCCTTGGGTAACGGCGCAAGAGTCGCCAGCCAGCAATCAGCCAAAGCAGGCCATGACGTGCAGGCAGGGTGCGGACATTCATCGTTCGTCTTTCAGGGTAAAGTGAATTGCTTGCGTGGAGGGTATCGAAAACTCGGCGGCAAACTCCGGCGGATCAAAGGCAAGATCGCCTTCAGGATCAGGCACGCCGGTAATGGCAAGATCGGCAAAATTAAACAGTTTTGCATCCAGCAAATGCGAGGGCACCACATTCGACAGGCTGCGAAACAGCGTTGCGATACGTCCGGGAAACTGCTTTTCCCAGTCGTTCAGCATGCGCTTGACCTGCTGGCGTTGCAGATTGGGCTGGGAACCGCACAAATCGCACGGAATAATGGGAAACTCGCGCAGCGCCGCCCACGCTTCCAGATCGCGCTCACGACAATAGGCCAGCGGCCGTATCACCATGTGGCGGCCATCGTCCGAGACCAGTTTAGGCGGCATGGATTTTAATTTTCCGCCAAAGAACAGATTCAAAAACAGGGTTTGCAAAATATCATCACGGTGATGACCCAGGGCGATTTTGGTTGCGCCCAACTCGTCAGCCACGCGGTACAACACCCCTCGACGCAGGCGCGAACACAAGGAACACGTGGTTTTTCCTTCCGGGATGACGCGCTTGACGATGCTATAGGTATCTTCATTTTCGATATGAAAAGGAATGCCTAAACCCGTCAGATAGCGAGGCAATACATCGGCAGGAAAACCCGGTTGTTTTTGATCCAGATTAACCGCGATGATTTCAAAATCAATCGGCGCGTGCTCGCGCAAATGGAGCAGCATATCGAGCATGGCATAAGAATCCTTGCCGCCAGATAAGCACACCATCACCCGATCGCCCGCTGTGATCATGTTGAAATCAGCAATCGCCTGGCCGGTGTTGCGGCGCAGTCGTTTGGCCAATTTATTGGCTTCAAAGGCCGGTTTGTTTGCCTGCCGCGCGGTTAAGGGGGCATTCATTTTTTACCTCATAGGTCTTGCATGAGTTTTACACGGCGGTTTCACGAATTTTACAAATGCGCGCTTCTGCCGCCATCTACAGTGATCACTTGCCCGGTAACATAAGGCGCATCAAAAACTAAAAACTTCACTGCGCGGGCAATATCCGTTGCCGAGCCTGCGCGTTTAAGCAAAGTATGCTCGATGATGGCGCAGCGCTCATCGGGTGAAAAGTCACTTGGGTTTTCAGGCCATTCAACGGCACCGGGGGCAACCGCATTCACCCGCACTTGCGGGCCCAGTTCAACAGCCAATGCGCGCGTCAAACCCAGCAAACCGGCCTTGGCTGCGCAGTACAGCGCATACCCTTTGAGTGGCCGCTCGGCATGCACATCGGTCAAATTGACAATGCATCCCTCGTGCTGCGCCAGATGGGGTGCCGCCGCTTGGGCGAGAAACAGCGGTGCTTTGAGATTCGTGCCGATGAGATCCTCCCATGCCGCCGTATCCGTAGCGCCGACTTTTGTGGGATAAAACGATGAGGCATTATTTACCAGTCCGTCTAGCCGACCAAACTGATCAACCACCGCAGCAACCAACCCGGGCAATGCGTCTGTGTTGCGCAAATCAGCAGCAAATGCAGCGGCTGACTCTGGCCGCAGGGCGTTGAGCGATGCCGCCAGGGCCTGCGCTTCTGCTGTGGCGGTGTGATAGTGAATCGCGACACGGGCGCCTGCCGCATGCAGTGTGCGGGCTATCTCAGCGCCGACACGGCGCGCTGCCCCGGTGACTAGAATGACAGACGGGATGACATGCGCAGCAGGGGAAATGTTATCGGGATTCATCGCGTGGGCAGTATACCGGCCAACACCTTTGCTGCCGCAGCAAAACCAAAACCTGCAGTCACGGCAACAGAAGAGCCATAGCCCGCACAGGCAAGTCCCGCACTGCCATCGAAGCCAGCACTGCCTTCTTCCATTGCGCAAACCGCGCCCTTAAAAGCATCATGTTCTGGAACTGCGTCTGAAACCACGCTGACAGGGCGGCGTATTTGTTCTGGCGAAAAAACGCATTCCACGCCAAACTTCTTTTTAGGGTCGCGCGAAAAACCATACTGTTTGCGCAACCGCGCGCGCACTTTCGAGGCCAACGCATCCTGCGTTGTACGCGACAGATCCACCACCTGTATTTGCGTGGGGTCAAGCCGCCCGCCCGCGCCACCCGTGGTCAGGATGTGTATGCCTTGCTGGCGGCAATGTGCAATCAGCGCAGCTTTGGCGCGCACATTATCGATGGCATCAATGACAGCATCGCACGCTGGAATCAGTTCAGCCACATTCGTCTCGTCAATGAATTCTTCGATAGTCTCCACCTGGCAAGCCGGGTTGATTCCCGCAATGCGCGCCGCCATCGCCAGCACCTTGGCCGCACCCAGGGTGGCTTCTAGCGCATGAATCTGGCGATTGATATTTGAAGCCGCAATATGATCAAGATCAATCAGCGTGATGCGCCCCACCCCTGAACGAGCCAGCGCTTCCGCCGCCCACGAACCCACGCCGCCTATGCCTACCACCACCACGTGAGACGCTGTAGCACGGGCCAGGGCACCTGTACCATACAAGCGTTCAATGCCCGCAAATCGCCGGGCATGATCATCCATATCTACCTGGAGCAAAGGGGCGCTGGAGGAAACAAGCGAAGCGATCAGGGAAGGCATAGGGAGTTCCATTGTCTGAACGGATGATGAATCATCCTGCACGAGCGGACAAGAACGCCTTCCCTGAGTGCTGGCAGGTCTTTATCTGCCCAGCTTTTTAGCGCTAACGCCGCCGATGCCAAAATGCGCTTTTGGCATTTCATTAATCATCACCCGAACCGTTTCAGGTTTAACTTCCAGGCTGCGACATATGGCATCGGTCACTTCGGCGATCATGCGCTCTTTTTTTGCGTCGTCGCGCCCTTCCATGATGTTGATCTGTACGATAGGCATTTGAACCCTCCTTACACGAAGCGCAGCGAAACGCTGCCCATACCTTGCACACGCAGCGTAATTGCATCGCCTGCCTTGACCGCTACCGCCTCGGTAATGCCGCCTGACAAAATCAGCGAACCGGCCGGGATTTCTTCACCGCGCGCGCCCAGATGATTGGCCAGCATGGCAATGGCAACCGCAGGGTGGTTAAGCACCGCAGCGCCCGCACCAAAGGCCACGGGTTCGCCATTTTTCTCCAACACGATGCCGACAGTGCGCATATCCACTTCGGATGGCGGCTTGATCATGCCGCCGACCACATAACGCGCTGCCGACGTGTTGTCTGCAATCACGCTTTTCAAGTCAAACTTGAAATCGCGATAGCGCGAATCAATCACTTCAATACCGGGTAAAACAAAATCAGTTGCAGCCAGCACTGTGGCGATATTGCAACCGGGACCACGCAGCGGGGCCTTGGTGACGAACGCAATTTCAGGCTCGACTTTGGGGTGGATCAACTCGGCAGTTTTTACTTCGCCACCCTCCATGATGCAGCCGTAGTCAGTAATAAAACCAAACACGGGCACGGTTACGCCCATTTGTTTCATTTTGGCATGCGAGGTCAGGCCGGCTTTAAAGCCGGTGATTTTGTTTCCCCGTGCAATTTTCCTTTGCTTGATGGCTTCCTGGATGGCGTACGCATCCTCGAAATCCATATCGGGATATTCCTCGGTAATTTTCAGCGTATCGCGTGCTCCCAACTCGCAACTTTCGAGGTGCTCTGCCAGCTTGGCAATGATGGCTTTATCCAGTTTCATGCAATTTTCTCCGTATTCAAGCGGCTTTGGCTGCGGGCGCATCAGCTGCGGCCTGTGCACGCTGCTTGGCGAGGGTCATGGCGGTATCTTCGATCATGTCTTCCTGGCCGCCGACCATGCGTCTGCGGC
>JAUSQB010000207.1 GCA_030652715.1 Rugosibacter sp. | reverse complement strand
CGAAATCGAATTGACAATGCCCTTGCCCTGGATGCATTTCAAGCCCGCTTCGATCACGTCCCATTTCGAGGAGTCGAGCATGATCGGCACTTTGCAGATATCCGGCTCGGAGCCAACGAGATGGAGGAACTTCACCATCGCCGCTTGCGAATCCAGCATGGCTTCGTCCATGTTGATGTCCACAATCTGCGCGCCGTTTTCCACCTGCTGCCGCGCCACCGCTAACGCATCGTCAAAGCGGCCTTCAAGAATCATGCGTGCAAAGGCTTTGGAGCCGGTGACATTGGTGCGCTCGCCCACATTCACGAACAGGCTGTCGTCATTGATGGTGAAAGGTTCAAGACCCGACAAGTGTAAAAATTTGTCGGCCTTGGCCGCATTTTTCACTATTTGGCGAGGTGGGGTGTTTTGCAATGCCTCCGCAATCGCGCGGATGTGTTTTGGCGTCGTACCGCAGCAACCACCCACGATATTGATCAAACCACCTTCGCCCCATTCGCGTAGCTCATCCGCCAGCATCTCCGGCGACTCATCGTAACCGCCAAAAGCATTGGGCAAGCCGGCGTTCGGGTGGGCGGAAACAAAGCAATCACACAGGCGCGAAATCTCGGCCACATACTGGCGCAACTCCTTGGCGCCCAGCGCGCAGTTCAGGCCAAACGACAAGGGTTTGACATGGCGCAGCGAATTCCAGAACGCCTCCGCCGTCTGCCCCGAGAGCGTGCGGCCGGAAGCATCGGTAATCGTGCCGGAAATCATCACCGGCCAGCGGCGGCCTGCTTCGTCAAAAAACTGCTCGATGGCGAACAGCGCCGCCTTGGCGTTCAGCGTGTCGAAAATCGTTTCGACCAGCAAAATATCCGCGCCGCCTGCCGTCAAGCCACGCGCGGATTCGATGTAATCGGCAACCAGCGCATCGAACGTCACATTGCGCGCACCGGGGTCATTCACATCAGGAGATAAGGATGCCGTGCGCGAAGTGGGCCCTAACACCCCGGCCACAAAGCGGGGTTTATCGGGCGTGGAAAATTGGTCCGCCGCTTCACGCGCCAGGCGCGCTGCGGCCACATTCAACTCAAACGCCAGATCGGCCAGCCCGTATTCCGCTTGCGAAACCCGCGTGGCATTAAAGCTATTGGTTTCCAGAATATCCGCCCCGGCTTCCAGATAGGCTGTGTGAATGCCGCGAATCACGTCCGGCCGCGTCAGGCACAGCAAATCGTTATTGCCCTTCAAATCTTTCGCGTGGGTCAGAAAGCGCGAATTTTTGTCACCTCCGCGATAGTCGGCTTCTTGCAAGCCATGCTGCTGCACCATCGTGCCCATGGCGCCATCGAGGATCAGGATGCGCTGGGCAAGCAAGTCGCGCAATTCGGTGCTGCGGTCAGGTTGTGGGCGGTGGCTAGCGGTCACGGGTTTCTCCAATTCATGACCGGGGCGGGAGCGATGCTGAAAGATAAGGATTCGGCGACTCAGCTCACTCGTCACCCCGGAAAAATTTCAGGGTAGGTGAGCGCCGTTAAAAACAGGCTCCGAGCCTAGGGTGAGCCAATTTAAACATCAGCCCGACCTTGCAGCGCTCCTCGGAAGCAGGGGCGGGATTATATACCGGCGGGCGGATACTGATGCCAGCATGTTGGCATCGTCTCAGCACAAGAATCACAATCACAGTAATATCCTGCAAGCGCAACAAAGAACTTGAAAGATGTTTGAAAGGATTTAGCCATGGGGAATCAACTTGAAAAACTGGAAGCCGAAGCACTGAAGCTCACGTCAAATGAACGTGCTGCATTCGCACAGCTATTGCTGGCCAGCCTTGATGAAGATACTGAGATTGATGACGCATGGGCTGTTGAAATCGAACGCAGGATTGCGGATGTGGACAGTGGCGCGGTTCAGGCCATCCCAATCGCGCAAGCGCTTGCCCAGGTGCGTGCTGCGCTGAAGTGAAACTCGTTATCGTTCCACCCGCTCTGGCAGAATTGCATGCTGCTTCAGCATTCTATAAATTGCGGGCAAATGCCGAGCTTGGCCTCGCATTCGTAGTGGAGTTCGAGCGGGCGGCAAACCTTGTTCTTGAAAACCCCATGCTCGGAGCCGTTTTCCGTGGCCTCTCGCGACGCTATCTCTTTCGCAGGTTTCCCTACAGCATTATTTACCAAGTCACCGCAGATGAGCTGCGTATCATTGCAGTAGCGCATCATCGACGACGCCCAGGATACTGGGCCAATCGCTGATCACTACCCCATCATGCGGTAACCACCGAACAGGTATAAAAATGTCGCAAAAGGGTCAAAAAGGGCCGATTAAGTCAGGTCACGCCGTCTCACCAGCACCGACTTTTACGGCCTGACTATGCCCAAAACCGTTACCCCTCTGTGTTGCCCTCTGCCATCCGCACTTTATGCGACTGAAACCAGCTGCGTACTGGCTTTTTGCAAGATCAGCGAAACCCGCTGATCTTGCGCGTCTGCGCTATGTAAAAGAGGATGGCCTGTCGGCTTTTTATTCGCCGGATTTTCTGGTGCGTACCGAGACTAGCGTTTATGTCGTGGAAACCAAGGCCCAGCAGCAAACCACGCACCCCAATGTGCAGCGCAAGCTAAAAGCCGCCGCCGCATGGTGCGAACGCATCAACGGGCTGGCACCAGAGCAGCGAGATAACCGCGATTGGCTCTATGTGCTGCTGGGTGAGGCGAGCCTTTATGACTGGCAAAGCAAGGGCGGACGCTTGGCTGAGCTGCTGGACTTTGCCCGTGTGCGGCCAATTGGCAACATGACGGCGCAGCAAACGTTGGTTTGATCAAAAAATACCGCGATACTTAAAAGATGTACGAAAGATGCGCTTTAGTGTTGACATTGAACCAATGATGTGAGAAATTGCTGCATTGCAACATTTTCTAAAGGAGCATGCCATGTTACCCATTGATGAAGTACAAGCCAAAACTCAAGAAGTCATCACCCATACTGTCGAGCTAAACGAAACCGTCGTACAAGGTGCTGTCAAGGCGACAGAAGAGGTCGGTGTTTTTTATAAAAGGATTATTGAAGGAAAACCAACTGACCATTACCACATCACCAATGCCTTCAAAAAGATACTGGCAAACAATATTGCCGCAGCGCAGCAATATTTCAAGTCTTTTCAGGTTTGAGCCTGATGAAGACACACTGTAAAAACTGCTGGCTTGGGCCGCGCTAAAAAGCCGCTCAAGCCAGCATCAACTGAGTTGTTACAACGCTTATCGCAGTAAATTGGCCTAGCCAATCATGCTGTAGCCACCGGATACGGACAGCACCTGTCCCGTCACGTGGCCGGCGGCTTTTGACGACAAAAATACGACCGCATTGGCTACATCCCCTGGCCGCCCTAATTTCTTCAAAGGCAAGGCGCTGGCTACCTTTTCCAACTGCTCGGAAGTAAACATGCCGGTAGGGTCGGACCACATGCTGGTGCTGCCCACATCTTCCGCTTCTTCTGGAATGGTCACGCCCGGGCAAACCACATTGCAGCGGATGCCGTAGCGCCCATTTTCCTTGGCGATGGTTTTCATGAAGCTGTTGATCGCGGCTTTGACGCCACCGTATACCGCTTCTTTCGTTTCCCCCTGGCGGCTGGCATCCGAGCTGATCGAAACAATGGCGCCGGATTGCTGAGGAATCATCAACCCAAGCGCAGTGTGCGTGCAGTTGAGCACACCCATGTAGTTAATACGCACGATCTTTTCCCATAGATCAGGCGTGGTTTGCGTGAAAAACATGAGCTTATCCCAGCCGACATTATTCACCAGCACATCCACCCCGCCAAACTTGCTGACGGCTGCGGCAAACATGGTTTTGACTTGTTCCAGATTCGTCACATCCGTGGGAATTACCTGCACACTTTTTGCGCCTTGCGCGCGCGCCAGTACAGCGACTTTTTCAGCTTGTTGCTGATCAATATCGCCAATGGTGATGTTCGCGCCTTCAAGGGCATAAGCCAGCACGATGCCGCGTCCGATGTTCGACGCGCCGCCGGTAATCACGACTGATTTTCCTGCCAGATCAAGATTCATTTTTCCCCCTCATCAAATAATTGTTACTCAAACCGCTGCGACAACCACGCCTTCATCAAGCAATGCTTGTACTTCGCTTTCATCATAACCGTGCGCATGCAAAATCTCGCGCGTGTGTTCGCCAAACCGGGGCGCGCGATGCGTAATGCGCCCCGGCGTGCGCGAGAGCTTGACGGGAATGCCCGTGCCTTTATAGCCATCTTCAGTTTCCACCACCATTTGCCGATGTATCGTGTGCGGGTGCGTGAGCACCTCGGGCAAGGAGCGCACGGGGCCCGCCGGCACACCCGCAGCAAGCAAGGCCGTGCACAGCGCGGCGCCATCCAGATGATTTAATTCCGCCTCAATCAGCGCGCGCAATTCAGCGCGGTGGGCAAAGCGCTCGGCATTGGTGGCAAAGCGCGGATCACTGCCCAGTTCAGGTTTGCCTAAATACTCGCAAAATTTGCGGTATTGCCCGTTATTGCCTATGCCTAAAAAAATATCGCCCGTGCGCGTGGAAAATTTATCGTACGGCACGATGTTGGCGTGCGCATTCCCGAAGAGCGCGGGCTCTGTGCCCGCTTGCAGCCAGTTGGCACTTTGCGGATGCAGGAGTGATATGGCTGTGTCATAGAGCGTGGCATCCACAAACTGCCCGAGGCCGGAGCGGGCGCGCTCAGCCAAGGCCAGCAAAACGCCTTGCGTCGCCAACCAGCCGGTCGTGATATCCACCACCGGCACACCCACGCGCAAGGGACCCGTGTCGGCTGAGCCATTGACGCTCATCACGCCGGCCATGGCTTGCGCGATCGCGTCGTAACCGGGCGCGCCGCCCAAGGGTCCATCGGCGCCAAAGCCGCTCACGCGGCAATGAATCAAGCGCGGAAAGCGTGTCCGCAGTACCGCTTCATAGCCCATGCCCCAGCGTTCCAGCGTGCCGATCTTGAAATTTTCGATCAACACGTCCGCGTCTGCCAGCAATCGAAATACAATCCCGCGCCCGGCAGGGTTGGACAAATCAATCACGATGTTTTGCTTGTTGCGATTCAAGCCCGCGTAATAGGCAGCGGAGCCTGCCGCATCAAAAGGCGGCCCCCAGCCACGCGTCTCATCCCCTTGCGGCGGTTCCACCTTGATCACCTCTGCGCCATGGTCGGCCAGGGTTTGTCCGCAGAACGGCCCGCCCAGCACACGCGAGAGGTCGATCACTTTGAGGCCGCTGAGTGCGCCCTTGTTAGCATCCGTTGCAGCCCCGGCGATTTTTTTTGCGTCTTGCATTTCAGGCCCTCGCCGTGAATACCGATTGCATCGGAGGTGCGTGGGGTGATTTTTTACGCACGCTGATTAAAACGCCGTCCCACCAAGGCGGAGGCGATGTTGATCATCTGAATATCTATCGTGCCCCCCGCGATGCCCCAGCCCCATCCATCGCGCAGGCGCTGCTCCATCGGAAACTGGGTGGAATAACCATACGCGCCCAAAAGCTGCAGCGCCGTGCCGCATACCTCGCGCACCATCTGGTTGGCAAAACATTTGGCCACGCTGCTCTCCAGCATTGAGGGCAAGGCCTGGCTGGCATTTTGCGCGGCGCGGTAAATCAATAACCGCGCGGCTTCCACTTTCATGGCCATGTCCGCGAGCTTTAACTGCACCGCCTGAAAATCCACAATCGGCTTGCCGAATTGCTCGCGCTCCTGCACATACCGCAAGGCATCTTCCAGGGCGCCCGCCGCAATGCCCAAACACATGGTGGCGTTGCCGCAACGCTCCAGATCAAACGCTTCCATGAGTTTTTTAAAGCCCCCCGCGGGCACGATGACATTGTCTTGCGGCACGCGCACGGCGTCGAAAAACATGTCCGCACTGGGCACGCCGCGAAAGCCCAGCAACTGCTCCGGCGCGCCGAACGTCAGCCCCGGCGAGTCTTTCTCCACATACACCGCACCGATGCCAGCAGCGCCGGGTGCATCCGACATGCGGCAATACACCACATAGCCGCCCGAATGGCCGCTGCCGCTAGACCAGCGCTTTTGCCCGTTGATGACAATTGCATCACCTTCGACGCGTACGGTGGTTTTAAGATCAGTCAAGGCAGAACCCGCATCCGGCTCGGACATTGCCACGGCCACCACCAGATCGCCCCGGCAAACGGCGGGCAAGACGCGGCGCTTTAAATCTTCGCTGGCGAAATGCTCGATCGCCCGCGCCGGGCCCACGCTACTCTCAAAAATCGGGAAGGCCACGGCGGAGGACACCTTGGCGAATTCTTCAATCACCAGGAGCGCCTCCAGATTGCCCAGCCCCATGCCGTCGTATTCAGGCGCGACGTTAATGCCTAAAAAACCCATCTCGGCATAGCGCCGCAGCCACTCGTGCGGCACGGGCGTTGCCGTGCGTTCAAGCTCCTTCGCCACGGGTTTCATTTGCTCGGTGGCAAACCGTCTGGCAGCGTCTTGCAAAGCCAGCTGTTCTTCAGTCAGGCGAAAATCCATAGGGTCGGCGTCCTGTTAAAGCGGATATGGGTAGTGGGCAAAAGCGCAGCGAAGCTATTGAATCTCGGCGCGGCCATTATTGAGCACCACCACATCGCGCTCAACCACCCGTGCGCGGAACGACACAATGTTGCCATCCACCCACATCTCGGTACGTATCGTCTCGCCCGGATACACGGGCGAGGTAAAGCGCACATTCATCGCCACAAGACGTTGGGGGTCGTTCTCGCACACGGTGTTAAGCAAGACATAACCGGCGCTGCCGAAGGTGCACAAGCCATGCAGAATCGGCCGCTCAAAGCCCGCCTTTTTAGCCATGGCAGGCTCGGCATGCAGCGGGTTGTAGTCGCCCGA
>JAUSQB010000204.1 GCA_030652715.1 Rugosibacter sp. | reverse complement strand
TCGGGCGATCGATGAAGAAATTCGGTAGCATGGGTTAGCCTGCCTTCTTGCTGTCTGGCGTTGCAGGTGTTGTCGTTGGCTTGGCTGTGCCCGGTGCTTGCCAGGGGACGGCTTTGAAAGGAGCGCCCGGGCGCAGTTTTTGAAAGCCGTTCAGGATGATGTTTTCGCCGCCTTTCAGGCCTTTGGTAATAATGAAATCGCCGTCAGCCATGCTGCCGGTTTTGACGGGTTGAGGCATTGCCTGACCCTCTGGCGTCAGGAGCAAGACATACTGGCCTTGCGGCCCGCTTTGCACAGCACGCTGTGGTACGCGGATAGCATTTTCTACCACCGCTGAAGGAAAGCGAACTCGCGCAAACATGCCCGGTAGCAGCATGCGATCTGGATTGGAAAATTGTGCCCGAATAGACACTGCGCCTGTGCTTGGATTGACTGCCAAATCAGAAAAGAGAATTTTTCCTGGTAGCGGATAAAGACTGCCATCTTCGAGCAGCAGTTCAACCTTGCTTGAGGTAGCTCGTTTCAGCGAGCCGGATTTCACCGCAGCTTGCAGGCGCAATAATTCGCTGCCCGGTTGTGTGAAATTGACATAGATCGGGTCAATCTGCTCGATCGTGGCTAATGCTGTTGTTTCCCCACGGCCTACCAGCGCACCTTCTGTTACCAGAGCACGCCCGATTCGTCCCGAAATGGGGGCGGGTACGCGGGTATTTTCCATGTCCAGCGCAGCGCGTGCGAGAGCGGCTTGTGCCTGTTTGTAGCGGGCTTCAGCTGCATCTGCTTCCTGCTGGCTGACAGCCTTGATTTCAATTAGCGGCTGAAATCGCGCTACAACCAGACGGGCTGCTTCCACATCCGCTTTTGCAGCATCAAGGGTTGCGGCATAGGTGCGGGCGTCAATCTGAAACAAGGTCGCCCCAGCTTTGACATCAGAGCCTTCGGTAAATAACCTTTTTTCAACAATACCTTCTACCCGTGCACGCACCTGCGCTGTGCGCCAGGCTTCAAGTCGTCCCGGTAAATCCTGTGTCAGGGTAGCTGAGCCCGGAGTGAGGGTAATGAACTCAACCTCTGCGGGCGGCATGCCGCCAGGTCCTCCAGCCGGTGGGGGGCTGCCGTTACCAGTGTTAGGTCCGCATCCAGTGAGTCCGCTGAGCAAGCTAAAGAGCAAGGCGACAGTAGTTGAAACTTGATTGATATGCATGACGCCTTATCCTTTGGCACAAAAAACAACATCAGATCGTTATTATTGACACGATTACTCTTTGACTGCTTCCACTGGAATCGTCAGCGTCACTTCATCGCTGACATAGGGGGCATGCTTGCCCATTGCAAAATCAGAACGTTTGATTTTTGTCGTGGCATTAGCACCGCAGGCTTCTTTTTTAAGCATCGGATGGGGCATGCAATGGAATGAAGTGACGTCCAGAGTGACCTTTTGTGTGATTCCCTTGATCGTGAGGTCTCCGGCTACTGAAACCAGCTTGTCGTTCGCAA
>JAUSQB010000202.1 GCA_030652715.1 Rugosibacter sp. | reverse complement strand
TGGATAGAGTACTTGGCTACGAACCAAGGGGTAGGGAGTTCGAATCTCTCCGGGCGCACCAATCAAATGAAAAATGCTGATAAACATCAGCATGTTTCGGTATTTGCCAGGCAATAGCCTGGCCTCAGACCAAGGGCAGATTCATGTTGCTCAAAGTAGCTTAAAGCGTCTCACATCATGCGAGAGTACAGGTTCTGAATACCCCATCGCACCATCTGGCTATCACCCTGCAGCCATCAGACAACCACCTGCTGCAGAATCTCTGCGGCCCGCTGGATGAAAATATCCGCCAGATTGAAGCCAGCTTCAATGTCGCTATCGCCCGTCGCGGCCAGCATTGTCAAATTCGCGGAGATCAAGCAGCATCGTTGCTTGCAGCAAAAGCGCTGCATCATTTCTACGCCTTGGCGACCGAACCCCTCTCACTGGAATCACTGCAACTGGGCTTGATCGAGATTGCCAATAATCCGCGTGAACATGTGCTGCCTCACTCCGGGCTGCTGACAAAAAAAGCCGATCTGCATGGCCGCACGCAAAATCAGGTGGCCTATCTCAAGAATATTCAATCGCATGACATTACGTTCGGCATCGGGCCGGCCGGCACGGGGAAAACCTACCTGGCCGTTGCCTCGGCCATTGACGCGTTCGAGCGCGACCTGGTTAGTCGCATCATTTTGACACGCCCCGCAGTAGAAGCTGGCGAGCGCCTGGGGTTCTTGCCCGGTGATCTGGCGCAAAAAATCGACCCTTATCTGCGGCCGCTCTACGATGCGCTCTTTGATCTCATGGGCGCTGAAAAAGTCGGCAAGCTCATGGAGCGCCAGAACATTGAAATCGCGCCTTTGGCCTACATGCGCGGGCGCACACTGAATCATGCGTTTATTATTCTTGACGAAGCGCAGAACACCACGCCTGAACAAATGAAAATGTTTCTTACCCGCATAGGCATTGGCGCCAAGGCAGTCATTACAGGGGATGTCACGCAAACCGATCTCCCCCGGGGACAAAAATCCGGCTTGATCGAAGCGCAACGCATTCTTAAAGAGGTGCACGGCCTGGCTTTTACGGAATTCGATGCGTCAGATGTTGTGCGCCACCCCTTGGTCGCACGCATCGTGAAGGCTTATGAAAAACATGGCGCAACGGCTGCCTGAACTTCACCTGGCCGTGCAATATCCCGGCGGCAAACATGACGCACCCACGCGCGCTCAAGTGCGGCGCTGGGTTCGTGCCGCTTGCCCTTTGCCTGCCGAAATCACCGTCCGCTTTGTTGATGCTGCCGAGGGCCAAGCCCTCAACCATCACTGGCGCGGCAAGGATTACGCCACCAATGTGCTGTCGTTTCCGTACCAGCAGGAACCCATGCTTCACGGCGATCTGGTCATCTGCTCTTCCGTGGTGCTGCGTGAAGCCGCTGAACAAAACAAACAACCCGAAGCCCGCTTCGCACATCTCATCGTGCATGGTATGCTGCATCTGCAAGGCTTTGATCACGAAACCAGCGCTGCGGATGCAACCCTCATGGAAACCCGTGAGCGCGAGATTTTAAGCCTCTTGAGCTATTCCGATCCTTACTGTTAACTATGGACCCTTCCAGTCGACCGAGCTTAATTGAACGTCTTTCTTCGCTCTTGATGCGCGAACCTGAAGACCGCGAACAACTCCTGCATTTGCTGCATAACGCTTTCGAGCGTCACCTGATGGACGCCGATGCGCTATCCATTATCGAAGGTGCACTTTCTGTCGCCGATATGCCGGTACGGGATGTCATGGTGCCCCGCGCGCAAATGGACTTCGTTGAAATCAACGACCCGCCTGAAAAAATCATCGAATTGGTAGTAAAAACCGCCCATTCCCGCTTTCCTGTCATTAGCGAAGACAAAGACGATGTTATCGGCATTTTGTTGGCCAAAGATCTGCTGCGCCACTTTTCCGACAAGGACTTTGATCTGCGCGACAGCTTGCGGCCCGCCATTTTCATCCCTGAATCCAAGCGCCTGAATGTGCTGCTGCGCGAGTTTCGCGCCTCGCGCAATCACATGGCCGTGGTGGTCGATGAATACGGCGGCGTGGCGGGCATTGTGACTATTGAAGATGTACTCGAGCAAATTGTGGGCGACATTGAAGACGAATACGATTTCGATGAAACCGAAGGCACCATCGTGCTGGATAACAGTGGCAGTTACCGTGTTAAAGCCATCACTGAAATCGAGGATTTCAACGCCGCTTTTGGCACGCACTATGCTGACGAACACTTCGATACCGTCGGCGGCTTGGTGATTCATCATCTTGGACGCCTGCCCAAGCGCAATGAAGTCGTCGACATCGAAGGCTTGCGCTTTCAAGTTCTGCGCGCCGATAGCCGCCGCGTGCACACCCTGCTGGTCGATCCGCAAAAGAAACTGCCGCTGTCCGCTATAGAAGAATGAATCCGCGCGCGGCGTTCCGCACTGCGCCCACCTGGCGTGCGATGGCCCTGGCTGCGCTTTTAGGCGCGTTGTGCACCCTAGGCTTTGCCCCGTTCGCCGTATCGCCAGCGCCGACTTTTT
>JAUSQB010000201.1 GCA_030652715.1 Rugosibacter sp. | reverse complement strand
CATGAATGTGAATGAAGTCATGGCTAACCGCGCCTCAGAGCTGTTGGGCGGCGTGCGTGGCATGCAGCGCAGCGTGCATCCGAATGACCATGTCAATCGGTGCCAATCATCCAATGATGTTTTCCCCACCGCGATGCACGTGGCAGCGGGTATGCAGCTGGAAAACGCGCTGTTGCCCGCGCTGCGCCAACTGCGGCAAACGCTGGATGAGAAATCGCAGGCTTTTGCGCATATCGTCAAACTCGGGCGCACTCATCTGCAAGATGCGACCCCGCTCACGCTGGGGCAGGAGTTCTCGGGCTATGCGGCACAACTGGAAATGGCAGAGCGGGCAATCAGCACTGCGCAAAAAGAGCTTTTTGCGTTAGCACTGGGAGGCACGGCGGTCGGCACGGGGCTTAATGCCCACCCGCAATTTGCCGTCCGTGCCGTGGCGGAATTGACAACCTATACGGGGTTGCCATGGACGTGTGCAAGCAATCGGTTTGCGGCGCTTGCCGGTCACGAGCCCTTGGTGTTTGCGCATGGCGCGCTGAAAACCCTGGCGACGGCACTGATGAAAATTGCCAATGACATTCGCTGGCTTGCGAGCGGGCCACGCGCGGGTCTGGGTGAGTTGCGATTACCCGAAAATGAGCCGGGCAGCTCCATCATGCCGGGCAAAGTAAACCCGACGCAATGCGAGGCGCTCACCATGGTTGCCGCGCAAGTGTTGGGTAACGATGTGGCGTTGAACATCGGCGGTGCTTTGGGAAATTTTGAGCTCAATGTGTTCAAGCCGTTAATTGCCTACAACTTTTTGCACAGTGCCCGACTGCTGGCGGATGCCATGCAAAGTTTTGAACGTCATGCGCTGTGTGGTGTCGAAGCGGATGAAGAACACATTCGCGAATCACTGGAGCGCAGTCTGATGTTGGCTACAGCACTGACACCGCATATTGGTTACGATAAAGCCGCCGCAATTGCCAAGCAAGCCCATGCCGAGGGTCTTGCACTGCGAGATGCAGCGCTGGCTTCTGGGTATGTGCAAGCCGATGAGTTCGATGCGTGGGTCATCCCAGAGAACATGGTTTAACCCTTCTCTGCAACCGATAAGGAAATCCGATGCACCATAATCTCTTCAACAGCTATCAACGATTCAACAGCGCGGCGGGTGAGTCATCAGGTTTTTATAGCTTATCGGCGCTTGAAGCCGCAGGCCTTGGCCGCATCAGCCGTTTGCCGGTCTCGATTCGCATTGTGCTCGAATCCGTATTGCGCAATTGCGATGGCAAAAAAGTCACCGAAACCCATGTGCGGCAACTGGCGGCCTGGCAGCCGAATGCGCCGCGCGTGGATGAAATTCCGTTTGTTGTCGCACGCATCCTGCTGCAGGACTTTACCGGTGTGCCGCTGCTCTGCGATCTGGCCGCGATGCGCGACGTAGCGCAGCAGCTCGGCCACGATCCCAAACGCATCGAACCGCTGGTGCCGGTCGATCTGGTCGTCGATCATTCGGTACAGGTCGATCACTATGGCAGCAAGGACGCCTTGCGCCTGAATATGCAATTTGAATTTGAGAGGAATGGTGAGCGCTATCAGTTCATGAAGTGGGGCAT
>JAUSQB010000195.1 GCA_030652715.1 Rugosibacter sp. | reverse complement strand
AATGACATCGATTTCTTCACGCCCCATATGCCCGCCTTCGCCCGCATGGGGATTTAAGCCGGCGACCAGAATGCGCGGCTGAGCGATGCCGAATTTACTCTGCAAATCCTTATGCAAAATGCGTAGCGTTGATTCCAGGCTGGCTTGTGTAATGGCCGCTGGAACATCTTTGAGCGCCAAGTGAGTGGTGGCCAATGCCACGCGCAAACCGGCACCCGCCAATAACATCACAACCCGTGGGGTGCCTGTGTGTTCGGCCAGATATTCTGTATGCCCGGTAAACGCAATCCCGGCATCGTTGATGATGCCCTTATGTACGGGGGCCGTCACCATGGCCGAAAATTCTCCCGCGATGCAACCGGCCAGTGCCCTGTCCAGCAGTTGCAACACATAGCGGGCATTAGCCACATTCGGCTGTCCGGCAATGGCCGAAGCAGCTAGCGGCAGATGCAAAATCTCCAGGGCACCAATATCCAGTCCGAGCATGCGCGCACGGCTGGCTAACAAGTCTCGATCACCGAGTACCACGAGGGGCACAGGCCACGAGCGCACGGCAAGCTGCAAGCAGAGCTCCGGCCCAATACCCGCAGGCTCGCCCGAGGTAACGACAATGGGCTTAAAGGTCTTCGAGTCGATCTTCAACATAGGCGCGGTCGCGCAGTTGCCGAACCCAATCCTGATACACCTCGTCGGCTTTGCGTTCGCGCAATACCTGGCGCGCAATCATGCGCTGACGCTCGATGCTCAGCTCACCTGTGCGTCGTTCCAGCACCTGAATCAGGTGAAAGCCAAAAGGAGACTGTACGGGCGCGCTCACCTGATTTATCTGCAGGGCGTCCATGGCCGCTTCAAACTCGGGGACGGTATCTCCTGCGTACAACCAACCTAAATCGCCGCCTTTAGACGCAGACAAGTCATTTGAATACTGGCGCGCCAGATCGGCAAAGTCCGCACCATTATCCAGTCGCTCTTTGAGTGACAGCATTGTGTGCTCAGCCTCTGCCGCAGACACCAGCTCATTCACTTTGATCAAGATATGCCGAGCATGCGTTTGTTTGGTGGCCACAGCCAGCGGATTGATTTCGCCCGCGTGCTTTTCGGTCAGTTTGATGATGTGAAAACCCGCAGGGCTGCGCAGGACATCACTCACTTCGCCAGGCTGTAATTTTTTTACGGTGTCCGCATAAAGCTCTGGCAAACGATCCAGCGGACGCAATCCTAGCGCACCGCCCTTGAGTCCATCAGGCGCTTCCGAAAAGCTTGCGGCAATCTTGGCAAAATCTTCGCCGCGCCGAATCTGATCCAGCGCTGATTGCGCACGCACGCCAATCCTCATCAACTGATCCGGCGTAGGGTTTTCCGGAACCCGCAACACGATGTGCGAAATATTGACCGCAACGTTGTCACTTTTAGCGCCACTGTCGGGATTGTTGATATAGTTATCGATTTCGCCATCCGAGATGGAAGTACGGCGGGTTACTTCTCGTTCGCGCAACCGTGCCAGCGTGATTTCACTGCGTATCTCTTCGCGAAACCTGCCCCAGCTGATGCCGTCTTTTTCAAGTGCCTCACGAAATGCGGTCAAGGTTAATTTATTGCTCGCAGCAATACGCTGGATGGTATCGTCCAGCTCACCATCCGTCACGCTTAATCCGCTTTCTTTGGCGTCTTGCAGCTGCACACGATCAGAAATCATGCGATCGAGCATTTGTCGCTCAATCACATGCCTCGGGGGGAGCGCCACATTCTGCTCATGCATCTGGCGCTCAATGCTGGCCAACCGACTTTTCAGCTCTTGCAACGTAATGACTTCATCATTAACAACTGCGACGATGCGATCTATTTCCACCGGAGCGGTTGATCTCGCATAAGCAGACACTGGCAGCTGCAGCACAGCAATGAAGATCAGGGCAACAGCGAATGGCGAACGAATATTCATAGAATAATAAGAGTACTCAACATCCAGGGTCAGGGAGAAAAAGAGTCCTCTGGCGAACCCGTGTTCTGGTTAATAACACCGTAACCAGGGACTGCCCGTTTCAGCAGTTCCAGAGGGTTGGAGCCAAGGCGTGCAAAACCGTTTAATTCCAGCTGGAAAAAGAGCGATGAATTCACACGCTCCGTTTGCGTTGCCAGCCGTTGCACAACCACTCGGCCAACCCAGCAACCGCCATCATACTCAAGCCCGGCAACAGATTCTACCAACCGCTTTTCTTTGGTTGAATAGTTGTAGCGGCCCACCCCATGCCAGCCACCGCCCAGCGGCCACTGACCGGAAACGTCAAACTGGCCGAGCTGGTCTCGCGTGTAGCGATAGCCTGCATTCAATAGCTTGCCAATTTCAGGTTGGTAACGGCCATTGATATTCAACCGCTCCAGTTGGCCCAGTCGCGTGTTGTACTGCACACCCGCATCGACATAAGTCTTGGGCAGCACTCGCCCGGAAAATGCACCCAAGAGGTCAGTCTGCCGATCGCTGCGCAAAACCTCGTCAGGCAAACCCACACGCTGGGTGGTGAAGTAAAGCCGCTGCCCAAAGGCCGCGCGCAGAATTTCGGCACCACTTTCCGGATCAAGCAAGCGTGACGTCAACATGCCCGTTACCTGATTGGCATCATTGATACGATCCCCTCCGACATAACGGTTCTCGGAAAAAATTTGCGCAAAATTAAAGTCTGCCAGCGTACTATCAAAAACCGGAATCTGGCCTTGATCGCGTTTGGGAATATATAAATAGAACAGACGCGGTTCGAGCGTTTGCGTTAATGCTGTGCCAAACCAGTTCAGCGGCCGCTCGAATGTCACTCCGCTATCGATACTGGCAATCGGTACAGTGCGCGTGATGTTATCCGGCACGCTTGGCCCTTGTTGATCTAAACGATAACGTGTCGAGTGCAAGCCGATTTTGGGTGTGACGTAAAACGCCGCCGTCTGCAAAGGCCATGAAATTTGCGGGTACAGCGTAAAGCGTCGGCCTTCGGTCAGGATAGGATGGCTAAAGTTCACATTCTCGCCAGCGAAGACAAAGCTCATGCCCAGCGGCAAATCGCCACGGTGGGCGTTGACGTTAACCTGGGGAAGCCGTTTATAGGGTGTGGTCACTGGCGGCAAGGCCGGATCTTGCAACGTTTGGTAACTTTGCGCCAACACGCGGACCGACCACCAGCTGGCACCGTAGCTCAAGGTTCCCTGGCGCAACAAATTGGTTTGCGCAATGATGGACGAATTACTGGACAGATCACTGAAGTAGGTACCGTCAGAGGCCCCATTTAAATTCAGCGAACCACTCACGCCATAACCCAAGGCTTGATCGTGCCTGAAGGAATAGGCGCTGCGACGCTTGTCTTCCAGACGGTCATTAGGCAACAGTTGGCCCATCAATGTGCCGCTGTAGGTTGGCTCAAGATAACGATATTCGCCATTCCACAACACACCGCGCTTGGCAATGGCACGTGGTGCAATGGTGGCATCCCTGTTGGGTGCGATATTCCAATAAAACGGCTGAGTAAACTCAAAGCCGCCCCGCGTGGTTGAACCCATCGTTGGCGTCAGCAAACCGCTTTTACGCTCATTATTGAGCGAGAAACTCAGCCACGGCGAATATAGGATGGGAGCGCCTTTAAAATACAACGTGGCATTGTTTGCCACACCCTCTTGTTCAGCGTAGTCAAGCCGCAGACTGGAGGTGCGCGCAAACCAGTCGGGCGAATCACCTGCTGCCGGCGTGCAGGTGCTGTAAGTGGCATCCGTCAGACGATATTTTCCCTTACCTTCAAAATCGAGACGTGAAGCCGTACCCTGCCCCGTGGTCAGCTGCCCGGCAGGCTCCTCACCGGCAGTCCATAACACCGGCGGCGTGCCCGTTTGAGGGCGCCGTATCTGGTACTCTGGTTGCTCAAAAAAGCCTGTGTTCTCACCCAGCTTCATGCGCAACCTGGGCCCGCGAATGCGATCCCCTTCGTTGGTCAGATCAACATTACCTTCGGCTTCCACCTCATCGCTCGCTGTCCAATGGGTCAGGCGGTCACTTTTAAGTACCGCGCTGCGCCGACGCAGTTCAACATTGCCCTCGGCCACCATTTTTTCATCCGTTTGGCCGGTCATGTTGTCCGCCGTGATAAATGTGGGCAACAGTTCATCCGGCGCTGTGGCATGAGCCAAAAGCTTGCCTGTGGACTTAAGACGTGGCCCTGGTAACACGCCGGCAGCCACATGCGCTGAATAGGTCGATGCCAGAGCGGGCTGCGCGGCCACCTGTGGTGGCTCTCGCAATGCAGATGACGGGGCCGCCATAAGCGTGGCCTCGCTACCCCCCAACAGCGCAGGATCAACGAGCAAAGGAGGCAAGGATTTAGCCGTGGCTACGGTAGTAGCGGCTTTAGCAGCTACTGTGCGAGGCAGAGAGGCTACGGCTCGCGGCTGGGGCGCGGAAGTAGCAGGAGAAATAGCCGCAGTTTCGGCGGGTACAGGAACAGGTACTGCACCCACTTGCGGCATATCCACCACAGTGAGTGCCGGGGTTGCTGCCGGGGTTATCGCAGAATCTTCTGCTGCTGTGGCTGGCGAAACTTCCCCGCCCACTAACGCCGGATCCACCCGCAACTTAGGTAACGACTCCACGGCACCCGCAGCTGCGGCTGTAGTCAGCAGGCTCAAACCCATTGCCAGCAGGTCAACTAGGCGTCGTCGATGGAATGGTCCGCGATTGCAAAAAGGCATGCCGTATCTTTTATCAAAATGTAGCGGCACAGCAGTGCTGAATAAACACCTTGCTGACCGATGCTAGAATTTTGGATTCTAACACTGCGCCCCGGCCGGAGGACTTCGCCATGGGTTTTTGCGCAACTTTCTGCGCGCTTGCATGAGATTTCCTACCCGCTTATGGAACGTCAGCAACAGATTACCGATTGGCTCACTGCTCTTTGGCCGGGGCGTCAATTTTCCCTGCTTCCTGCCTCGGCTGACGCCAGCTTCCGCCGCTATTTTCGCGTCACGCTGGATAATGGCAGCACAGCCATTGTCATGGATGCCCCACCCGCTGTTGAGGATTGCCGACCGTGGCTGCATGTGCAGCAGCTTTTCAGCGCGACGGGGGCGCATGTTCCCGCCCTCCTCGCACAGGATATTGAGCGCGGCTTTTTGCTGCTCTCGGATTTAGGCAATACCACCTACCTCTCGCGACTCACGGCTGATACGGCACCGGCGATGTACGGTGATGCCATCACTGCGCTGATCAAAATCCAGCAAGCCAGTCGGCCCGGCGTGCTGCCTGACTACGACCACACTTTGCTGAAACGCGAGCTGGATTTATTTCCTGACTGGTATCTCGCGCGCCACCATCAACTCACGCTCACCGATACCCTGCGCGCAGAACTTGATATCGTGTTCGAGCGCATCCTCGCAGTGAATCTGGCAGAACCTCGCGTGTTCGTGCACCGTGATTACCACTCGCGCAATCTGATGCACATGAATTCCGCCGCCAACCCCGGCATCATTGATTTTCAGGATGCCGTATATGGTCCCATCAGCTACGATCTGGCCTCGCTGTTCAAGGATGCCTACATCACCTGGGATGAAGAAACCACCCTGGACTGGCTGGTGCGCTACTGGGATCAGGCGCGCAAGGCTGGCCTGCCAGTCGACAAGGATTTCGCCCTATTCCACCGCAGTTACGAATGGATGGGCCTGCAACGCCACCTTAAAGTGCTGGGCATTTTCGCCCGCCTTTATCACCGCGATGGCAAAGATGGCTACCTCAACGATTTGCCAGTCGTCGAACAGTACGTGCGCAAAACCTGCGAACGTTACGCCGGGCTAAAACCAATTCTCAGGCTGCTCGATCAAGTATCCGGCCAAACCCAACAGGACGGCTACACCTTCTGATGAAAGCCATGATTCTCGCGGCCGGTCGTGGCGAGCGCATGCGGCCTTTGACCGATACCTGCCCCAAACCGCTCTTGCCCGCAGGCGGCCAGCCGCTGATTGTCTGGCATCTGCAACGCTTGGCAGCAGCAGGGTTCCGCGAAGTCATCATCAATCACGCGCATCTCGGCACACAGATCGAAGCGGCCTTGCAGCAAGGCGCGACGTGGGGGCTGGCGATCCGTTATTCGCCTGAACCCGCAGGCGCACTAGAGACTGCGGGCGGTATTGCCAACGCACTTCCGCTCTTGGGCGATGCGCCGTTCCTGGTCATCAACGGCGACATTTATTGCAACTGGGATGTGGCGCGCGCAAAAGACGTTTTGGCGGTAAATGATCTGGCGCATCTGGTTTTAGTGGCCAATCCCGCACATCATCCAGCAGGCGATTTCATCTTGACAGATGGGAAAGTCTTGAGCCCGTCTCTGGATGAGACTGATCCTGATGGCAAGGCAAGTCAATTAACCTTCTCCGGCATAGGCGTTTATCGCCCGGCATTATTCAGCGCCATCCCCCATGGCCGACCCGCAAAACTCGCCCCGTTGTTACGCACGGCCATGACCGCTGGCCAGATTTCCGGCGAACAACATCACGGCCGCTGGATAGATGTTGGCACCCCCGAACGCCTGGCCGAGCTGGATGCCCTGCTTGCGAAGCATCCCCCCACACTATAATCGCCGACATGGATAACACGCCGCCACCGAAAAGTACCCGCTTCGCAGCGTATCGCCAGCGCCGACTTT
>JAUSQB010000192.1 GCA_030652715.1 Rugosibacter sp. | reverse complement strand
AATGACCGCCGCTGGTGGACGCAGGTTCGGTCCAGCGGGCATATGATCGTTACGCAGCTGAATTATACTTGCACCGCTACGCGGGCAAGCTTCGGCGCGAAGGAGCCTTGAACCATGCCGACTCTTGATCCTGTCGTCCTGTTCTTCCTGCTGGGTCTTGCCGCCGGACTGGCGCGCGCCGATCTGCGCCTGCCAGGGGCTATCTATGAGTTTCTGAGCATGGTGCTGCTGCTCGCCATCGGCCTCAAGGGTGGGGTGGAACTCGCCCGGCAATCTCCGGCTGAGCTCCTGCCACAACTGGGTGCGGTGTTGCTCATGGGCATTGTGTTGCCGCTGGCGGCTTATCCGGTGCTGCGCTGGCGTCTGGCGCGGCCGGATGCGGCTTCCATTGCGGCCCATTACGGCTCGGTGAGTGTCGGCACCTTCGCTGTGGCTGTGGCTTTTCTCGCCTCCCATGGGGTTGATCATGAGGCGCACATGCCCGTGTTCGTGGTGCTGCTGGAAATGCCCGCCATCGTGGTGGGCATTCTGCTGGCGCGCGGCATGGGACGGCAGACGGACTGGAAGCGGCTCGGGCATGAAGTATTCCTGGGCAAGGGCATGGTTTTGATGGGCGGCGGCTTGCTGATCGGCTGGGCGGCAGGGCCGGAGGGCATGCGTCCCCTCGGCGGGTTGTTCTTCGATCTGTTCAAGGGATTTCTAGCGCTGTTCCTGCTGGAAATGGGTCTTATTGCGGCCAGCCAGATGGCCAGCCTGCGTCGGCACGGTGCTTTTCTGGTGGCGTTCGGCATTGTCATGCCGCTGCTGTCGGCGCTGCTGGGCGGATGGGTCGGCTGGTTGCTGGGGCTATCGGTAGGCGGCACGGCGCTGCTCGCCACCCTGGCGGCCAGCGCTTCCTACATCGCCGTGCCCGCTGCCATGCGCCTTGCTGTGCCGGAGGCCAACCCCACGCTGTCCCTTGCCGCATCCCTCGGGGTCACTTTTCCGTTCAACGTCCTGGTGGGCATTCCCCTTTATCTTGATCTTGCCCGCCTGATCCATCGCCTGGGAGCTTGATGCCATGTCCAACGAATACCGCAAACTGCTGACTGTCATTACCGAGTCCGCCATTGAGCGCGACCTGCTGACCGACATGGAGCGCCTGGGGGCGCATGGTTATACGGTTACCGATGCGCGCGGCAAAGGCAGCCGTGGCGTACGTGATGCCGGCTGGGGCGAGGCAGGCAACATCCGGGTTGAGGTGCTTTGCGACGACACGACAGCACAAGCCATCGCGCTGCATTTGCGGACGCGCTACTACGACAACTACGCCATGATCCTGTTCATGAGCGATGTCGAGATATTGCGTCCGGAGAAATTTTGAAGGCGTATCGAGTGCAGTGCAACACCGTGTTGGCAACAGCCGCGCTGGCACTGGATGTGCGACTTTCTGCCCACATGCGGATTTCGCGCACTGGAGACCCTGCTGTCGCCTAAAATGAAGCTTATCGTGATTGCTGCAACCTCGGAGGAAACCCTATGAAACGCATCGTTCTTTTTCTCGCTACCAACCTCGCCATCGTGCTGGTGCTGTC
>JAUSQB010000191.1 GCA_030652715.1 Rugosibacter sp. | reverse complement strand
CCCGCCAAGGCACCATGGGTGAAAATAACCGTGCCGGAAAATCCTCCGTCACGCACCAAGAGATTGCTGCCAAGACCCACCATCAACACTGCCTCATCGCGTGGCACGATGCGCATGAAGTCGGCCAAGTCTTCCCTATCTGCCGGGAAAAATGCGCGCCGTGCCGCGCCACCTGCGCGCCAGGACACATGCCGCGCCATGGGCTCGTTCTCGCACACTCGGCCGCGCGGCAGCTCAGCCATGCGCATGATCCGCCTCTGCTGCCAACTGCATCGGCACGGTGCCGATGGATCCAGCGCCCATGGTAATCACCACATCACCCGCTTGCACTGTGTCACGAATGGTTTGCATCATGCCGCTAATGTCTTCAACAAAGACCGGCTCTACCTTGCCCGCAACACGCACCGCGCGAACCAGCGTGCGCCCGTCGGCAGCCACAATCGGTGCTTCGCCTGCGGCATAAACCTCCGCCAGCAACAGCACATCGACACTAGACAACACTTTGACAAAATCTTCAAAACAATCGCGCGTGCGGGTATAGCGGTGCGGTTGAAAAGCCAGCACCAAACGCCGCCCCGGAAAAGCCGCACGGGCAGCGCTGATAGTGGCCGCCATCTCCACGGGATGGTGGCCATAATCATCAATCAAGGTGAATTTTCCGCCCTCATTGTCACCCCTCGTTGCAGCCACCTCGCCATAACGCTGAAAGCGCCGTCCCACGCCCTTGAATTCGGCTAATGCGCGAATAATCGCCGTGTCACCAACGCCGACTTCTGTCGCCACGGCAATCGCCGCCAAAGCATTCAATACGTTGTGCCGTCCCGGCAAATTCAACACGATAGGCAAGCGCGACTCATTGCCATTCTTGCGCACGCAATCAAAACGCATCACGCCGCCATCGGCCTGGATATTTTCGGCACGAAAATTAGCTTCGCTATCAATGCCATACGTCACCACTTGCTTGGCTACACGCGGTAATATTTCACGCACATTGGCATCATCCCCGCACACCACCGCCACGCCATAAAACGGCAGGCGGTGCAAGAAATCCACGAAAGCCTGCTTGAGCCGTGAAAAATCATGCCCGTAAGTTTCCATGTGATCGGCATCAATATTCGTCACCACCGAAATCACCGGCGAGAGAAATAAAAACGAGGCATCCGATTCATCCGCCTCCGCCACCAGAAAATCGCCTGCGCCCAGTTGTGCATTGGCGCCAGCTGAAACCAAGCGGCCACCAATCACGAAGGTCGGGTCCAGACCGCCCTCTGCCAGACAACTCGCCACCAGGCTGGTTGTCGTGGTTTTGCCGTGCGTACCTGCAATGGCAATGCCTTGTTTGATGCGCATCAATTCAGCCAGCATTTGTGCACGCGGCACCACCGGCACATGGCGCGAACGCGCCATGACCACTTCAGGGTTTTCCTCCGCAATCGCGGTCGACACCACCACGGCATCGGCCTCTGCCGCATTGTCTGCCGTGTGCCCGATCGCAATGCGCACGCCCAGCGCGGCCAGCCTGCGCGTGGTGGCACTTTCGGCCAGATCCGAGCCGCTGACTTCAAAACCCTGATTCGCCAACACTTCAGCGATGCCGGACATACCCGCACCGCCAATACCGACGAAGTGAATGCGTTTGACTTTATGCCGCATAGTGCGCCTCGTCGGTATTGGCGGGTGTGGCCAAAGGCCGCACAGCCACAAATTGAAGAAGCGAACGCGACTGCGCGCGTTCGTTGCCTCCGAAGTGAATGCGTTTGACTTTATGCCTCATGGTTCACTCCTTTTTCATTCTTGTTCATTTCACGAGACTCGCACATTGCTGTGCCACATCCGCCGTTGCCTGCGGCCGCGCCAGCGCATGCGCCTTCTCGGCCATTTGCGCCCACTGGCTGCGTGGTACATCGCAAATCAGGGTTAAGCGCTCGGCCGTCAATTCGCTCTGCGGCAACAAAATAGCGGCGCCTGTCTGCGCTAAAAATTGCGCATTGCCTGTTTGATGGTCATCCACAGCAGATGGGTATGGCACCAGCACGCTGGCCACACCGGCCGCCGCAAGCTCTGCCACCGTGAGCGCACCCGCACGGCAAATCACCAGATCAGCCCAGGCATATGCCTCTGCCATATCCGCAATGAACGCCACGCAATCCGCTTTGACGCCCAGTTCGGCATACAGTGCTTGCAACTGAGCCAGATGCTTTTCGCCCGCCTGGTGCACTACGTTTGGTCGTTGATTTTCTGCCATCAACGACCAGGCTTTAGGCACCGCTTCATTCAACACTTGAGCACCCAAACTGCCGCCCACGACCAGCACATTGAGCGGACCGGCGCGCTCAGCGTAACGAAAAGTCGGCGCTGGCAATACGGCGATCTCGGGACGTACCGGGTTCCCTGTCCAGATGCCGCGCGGCAAGACATCAGGAAAACCGCAGAGGGTACGCGTCGCTATTTTTGCGAGCATCCGATTAGCCAACCCGGCAACGGAATTCTGTTCATGCAACACCAGCGGAATCCTGCGCAATGCCGCCACCAACCCACCGGGGAAGGTGACATACCCGCCCATGCCCAGCACCACATCGGGCCGAATGCGTGACAACGCGCGCCAGGCACCCACGCAGCCACGCAGCAAATTCAAAGGTAAAGCCAGCTTGCGCATCAACCCCTTGCCACGCAAGGCCGAAAAATCCAGCCAAGCCATTTGATAGCCGCGCCCGGCAGCCAGCCTGGCTTCCATTCCCGCCGGGTTACCCAGCCACGCAATCTTCCAGCCTTGTGCGCGCAAATATTCGGCTACCGCCAGCCCCGGCATGATGTGCCCGCCCGTGCCGCCCGCCATGATCAAGAGCGTCCTCATACGGCCTGCCCCTGCATCATCTGGCGATTTTGGCTATGGCCGCTCGCATGCGCTCGCTTAACGTGCGCTGCGCTTACGTTAGCCGACACCGAAACCGCTAGGGCAACCTTGTTCATACTTGTTGCCCCCTCATCAGCTGGCGATTTTCCCAATCGACGCGAAACAGGATGGCCAGGGTGATGCAATTGGCCACAATGCTCGAGCCGCCAAAACTCATCAGCGGCAGGGTCAAGCCCTTGGTTGGCAATATCCCCATGTTCACGCCCATGTTGATAAAGCCTTGCACGCCCAGCCAGATGCCTATGCCTTGCGCCACCAGGCCGCTATAAACGCGGTCCAGCGCCAAGGCTTGTCGGCCGACAGCGAATGCGCGCTCAACCAGCAAGACGAACAACCCAATCACCGCGAAGACACCGAACAAGCCAAGCTCTTCGGCAATAACCGCTAATAAAAAATCGGTATGCGCTTCGGGCAAATAAAACAGTTTTTCCACACTCGCCCCAAGACCCACGCCAAACCACTCGCCTCGGCCAAAGGCAATTAACGCGTGCGAGAGTTGATACCCTTTGCCAAAGGCGTCTTGCCAAGGGTCCATAAATCCAAAAATGCGTTCGCGCCGATAGGGGGATACCCAGATCAGGATGACAAATGCCACCGCCATCACCAGCACCAATGCGCTAAAAAGACGGGCATTGATGCCGCCCAAAAACAAGATACCAACAGCAATACTGACAATAACCACAAATGCGCCGAAATCCGGTTCGCGCAGCAATAGCGCACCGACTAATACCATCACTCCAGCCATGGGCACAAAACCACGACGAAAATTTGCCATATCGCTCAGCTTGCGGGTGGTGTAATCCGCTGCATACATCACGGCAAACAGTTTCATGAATTCGGAGGGCTGTAAATTGATGGGGCCAAAACTAATCCAGCGCTGAGCCCCATTGACCGAACGGCCAATATGCGGGATCAACACTACGATCAGCAAGAAAAGTCCCGCTAAAAACAGCCAGAGAGATACTTGCTGCCACAATCGCATAGGAACCTGAAATGCAATCATCGCAGCACCGACACCCACGACAAGAAACACCGCATGGCGCACCAAAAAATAAGACGACTGATTACCGGTAAAGCGACTGCCCTCGGCCATGGCGATCGACGCGGAATACACCATGACCAAGCCGAGCAACAACAAGCCTATCGCCGGCCACAACAGTAGCGGATCCATCTCGGGAGAAGTTGGCCGCGCCATTGAGTTCCAGTGTTTCATGACGTGGCTTTCACTAAGTTTTTCACCGCTGCAATAAAGACTTCTGCCCGATGCGCATAGTCGCGGAACATGTCAAAACTGGCGCAAGCGGGCGACAGCAATACCGCATCATTCTTTTGTGCCAAAGCATTTGCCTGCTGCACGGCATCGCTCATATCAGTGGCAAAAATCAGCGGCACACCAAGCTCTTTGAGTACGCTGCCAATCAGCGGCCCATCGCGACCGATCAAAACCACGGCACGCGCGCATTGCGCAACGGCGGATGTCAAAGGCGAAAAATCCTGCCCCTTGCCATCACCTCCAGCGATTAACACAATTTTGCGGTTCTGCATGCCGCCTATGCCGGTTAACGCCGCCACTGTCGCACCCACATTGGTGCCTTTTGAATCGTCATACCAGGTCACGCCATTGATCTCGGTTACTTTTTCAACCCGATGCGGCAAGCCTTGAAAACTGAGTACGGCAGGCAATAGTTGTTGCACGTCATAGCCCAGGCTCACGCACAGCGCTAACGCTGCCATGACATTGGCCACATTGTGCAACCCCTGCATCGGCAACTTGGATACTGGCAACAAACATTGTTCGCCTTGCGCCAGCCATAATTCACCCGTCTGTTGCCGCAACCCGAAATCTGTCGCTGCCTGCGGCGCATCGAGGCCAAAGCTGATCACACGTCGGCCAGGAAGTGCCATGCCGCGCACTTTCGCATCCTGCCGGTTCAATACTTGCACGCCCCCCCCTTGAAAGATGCGCGCCTTGACTGCAGCATAAGCTACCAGATCAGTGTATCGATCCAGATGATCATCGGAAATATTCAGCACGGTAGCCGCAGCCGCCTGCAACGATGTCGTAGTCTCCAATTGAAAGCTGGATAATTCCAGCACCCACACCTGCGGTAAATCATTTTGCGCTACATGGTTTGCCAGCGCGGTCAGTGCCGCAGGAGAAATATTGCCCGCCACACCCACGCTCTGCCCCATGCTGCGCAACACATGTCCCGTAAGCGCGGTGGTAGTAGTTTTGCCATTGGTACCGGTAATCGCCAGCACGGGGGCGGGTGACGCTGCCATTAAATTCAATGCACGCAAAGCGCGTGCAAAAAGTTCAATTTCGCCAATCACCGGCAAACCCTGCGCCAGCGCTTGGCGCACGATGGGCAAATCACTCGGCAAACCGGGCGACACCACAACCAGGTCAATGTCATCCAGCAAATGCAACTCAAACTCACCGGCCAAAAAGTCGGCTCTGGTGGTACGGCGCTGCAGCTCGGCAAGATACGGTGGATTCGCTCGCGTATCCGCCACACGCACCCGCGCACCCGCTTCTACGCACCAGCACGCAGAAGCCAGGCCTGATTCACCCAGGCCGAGTACGAGTATGCGCTTGCCGTTTAAATCGCTCATCGTATTTTCAAGGTGGATAGCCCCACCAGCACCAGCAAAATCGTGATGATCCAGAAACGCAC
>JAUSQB010000180.1 GCA_030652715.1 Rugosibacter sp. | reverse complement strand
AAAGTCGGTGCTGGTGATACGGCGGCACATGATTTTTGCCATGGCAACCTATGCCGCTTCGAAATGTTCCAGTAGCAGTTGCACCGTTTGATTGCCATTCCATTCATTGATGTCCAAGCGAAATGCCGCATGAATAAGATTGGGTGCGCTGCCGGAAAAATTGAACTGAATGGCTTCAAACTGTGTGTGACCTTTTTTCAGGCGCAGCTTCAAGTGTTTATCCTTGAGCAGTTTTTGGTGCATCACCTCGAAGGTGTCGTTAAACAAGGGGGCTGGAAAGGCCTGTCCCCAGACTTCCTGTTGCATCAGGCGGACGGCTTCCAGCGAAAAATAGCCGCTTTCCAGCGGGCCATCGGTCTCCAGCGTGCGGGTGAGGTCGCTAGGTGAAAGCAGTTCCTGGCAAACGGTTTCGAAAGCCGCTTCAAATTCTGTCAGGCGGTCTTCTTCCAGCGTGAGTCCGGCGGCCGCCGCATGGCCGCCGAAACGCAACAGCAGGCCGGGCACGCGTTTGCTGACTAAATCCAAAGCATCGCGCAGATGCAGGCCGGGTATCGAGCGGCCTGAGGCTTTAAGTTCGCCCTCCATGCCGCGCGCGAAAGCAAAGGTCGGGCGGTGAAACTTTTCTTTGACGCGGCCTGCGAGAATACCGATCACGCCTTGGTGCCAGTCGGGGTCAAACAGGGTAATGCTCGCGTGGTCAGCCGGGTTAAGAGAGGCGAGAATCAGCTCGGCATCTTCTTTCATGTCAGTCTCGATCACGCGCCGCTCGCGGTTGATGGCGTCAAGCTCCTGCGCGATGTTCATGGCGCGGGCGGCATCGTTCGTAATCAAGGCTTCAATGCCCAATGACATATCGGCCAACCGACCCGCCGCATTCAGCCGAGGCCCGAGCATGAAGCCTAAATCGAATGTGGCTGCGCGCGCTGGCTCACGTCCGGCAATGGTGAATAGCGCCCGTACGCCCGGCTGCATGTGGCCCGCGCGCATCCGAGCGAGACCTTGCGTGACGAGAATGCGATTGTTGCGGTCCAGCGCGACCACATCGGCCACGGTGCCCAGCGCGACAAGATCGAGCAGGCTGGCGAGATTGGGTTCCTGGCTGGAAGCAAAGGCCCCCCGCTGGCGCAGTTCGGCGCGTAGCGCCAAAGCCACATAAAACATCACGCCAACCCCAGCTAAGGCTTTGCTGGGGAAAGCGCAGCCTGGCTGATTCGGATTGACAATGACATTGGCATCGGGTAGTTCCGCGCCCGGCAGATGATGGTCGGTAATCAGCGTGGCAATACCGCGTACTTTTAGTTCTGCCACGCCTTCGATGCTGGCAATACCGTTATCCACCGTGATGACCACATTGGGCTGGCGCTCGGCCGCCAGCTTGGCTACTTCGAGGGATAGCCCATAGCCGAGCTTGAAGCGGTCGGGCACCAGATAATCCACCGTGGCACCCATCATGCGCAGCGCACGCAGACCTACGGCGCAAGCGGTAGCGCCGTCGCAGTCGTAGTCGGCCAC
>JAUSQB010000168.1 GCA_030652715.1 Rugosibacter sp. | reverse complement strand
TACATGGAAACTGGCGGAAGCGGTGAGATTCGAACTCACGAAAGGTTTCCCTTTGCTAGTTTTCAAGACTAGTGCAATCGACCACTCTGCCACGCTTCCCACGAGGGAGCGCATTCTACCAGACAAGGAGGCAAAGGACGTGCCGCCTAGGTTTAATCATTACTTACCTGGAGAGTTTGCGGATAAATTTTTTGAGCATAATACGTTCGAGTATTCTCAGGTGTATGCTACGCAAGTTAAAGGGTTGTTTTTTTACAATCAGTTGATCATTTTTTACTTAAGGAGTTTAAAAATGAAAGCAAAAAATACGGCAATAGATACTTCCGCAATCCGCCAGAAACTGGGTTTAAATCAGCAGCAATTTTGGGCTCGGCTGGGTGTTACTCAGAGTGGCGGGTCTCGCTACGAGAATGGACGCAGAATGCCTCGCCCGGTTCAGCAACTTGTACATTTGATGTATGTTGAAAATATTGATATACAAAAAATTAAACGCGAGGACTTCGAGGTTATCGAATACTTGCGTGCCACCAAGCCTGCTGTTTTAAAAGAGCTAAAAAAAGAAGCTAAAGCGGCAGCGAAAAAAAGCGGCTGAGGAGAAGGTCTGAAGCAAGGCGAATGGCTTGGTGCGGCTACGAGCTCGGATTAAGCGTTGACTTGGGCCATGAGTCCAAGCTGCCGAATTCTCAGGGCTATGTTTTCGAGATATTCCGCGTCCAGGCGCATCAATCGAGGCGCTTCTTTTTGCAGTGAAGGCCTGGCCAGGCTGTATAAATGAACGCCTTTGAGTTGTTTCGCGAGGGGTGCCAGCAAAGCAAGATAACATGTGATTGCATCTTCTGCAGGTAAGGTGTTATCCAATTTAAATAGACAGGTTTGCACCCAGGTGGGTGCAAGGGCAGCACAGCGTGCCAGCCGCCGCGAGACGGTTTCAGGCTTTACGCGGGTGCCATTAATCAAGGCCAGACCTGTAGCGCTAGCACTATCCACCTTGAACCACACTTCGCCTGATATGCTGCCAATGTGTTCTATACCGGCTTGTACGCTTCGGTGATCCAGCAGGCTGCCATTGGTGATCAGTCGCAGCATGACCCGCTGATCCAGCCCATGCGCATGCAACACGTTGTGCACGAGTGAAACAGCCAAGGGGAATTCTGCCGCACTGGTGGGCTCGCCATTGCCGGAAAAGGCGATGTCACGTAATGAGTTCAACCCATGAGGTGCGTGCGATGGGGAATCATGCGCTATGACCAAACTACCCTGTGCAATGGAATTCAGGAGTGTTTTCAGTTCCTGCTCAAGTAAAGCCAAGTCGATAGGCGGTGGCCCTCCACGGGTTAAATTGGGTACTTGGCAGTAAATGCAATGCCAGTTGCAGGCATTATTGGGGTTCAGGTTGATGCCAATCGATATGCCTGCGGCCCTGCGCGAGAGCACGGGGTACACATAGCGCATGCCTGTGGCATCACGAGCGTGATTGTCTGTCCTGAGCAAAATTTTGCGCATGGTGAATATAAAAGTCGGCGCGGGCGAGACGGCGAGTAGTGGTCACTATAATGCAAGCCACTATAATGCAGCTTCTGCCACTTGTCGCCGCTTTTCTTCATGCAAATTACTCGTCGCCTTGAATTTGATGCAGGTCATCGGATTCCTGACCATAAAAGTCAATGTCGCCACCTGCATGGGCATCGATATGCCATTGAGATTACGTTGGTCGGCCAAGTGATTGATGTCCCCGGCAGATCTGATAATGGCATGGTGATGGATTTTTCCGAGGTCAAAGTGCTGGCTAAAACGCATGTGGTGGATGTGTGGGATCATGCCTTCCTGGTTTGGCGAGAAGATCATGCAGTCGCTGCATTTTTAGCTACATTGCCTAACCACAAAACGGTAGTGATGGATGCCGTGCCAACCGCTGAAAACCTTGCACGGATAGCCTTCGCCATCCTTGATCCGATTTATCGCGGCACGTTTGGCAACCACATTTGCCTGGAGCGGGTGCGCTTGTTTGAAACGCCGAACTGTTGGGCTGATGCCTTGCGTGAAGAAAGTATCGGATATTGAAAAATGTTATGGCTGAAGGAGTTTAAAAATGCAGCAAGATGAACATGATTTTGAAAAAAAATCCGGGGACTCCCGTTGGGAGCGCAAAGCGCTTGAGAATATCGCTTTGGCAGCGGTTACTGAGCAACGGCGTAGCCGACGCTGGGGTATCTTCTTCAAGTTACTGGGCTTTGCTTATTTATCGATGATTTTCTCCTTGTTTATGGGCTGGGGGCAAACTGAGCGATTTGCCGATGGCAAAAAATTTACTGCACTGGTCAATCTCTCGGGTGTTATTCAGGAGGATGGTGACAACAATGCAGAAAGCATCAATAGCGCATTACAAGCGGTGTATAAAGACAAACATACAGCGGGCGTTATTTTACGCATCAATAGCCCTGGCGGCAGCCCAGTGCAGGCCGGCATGATCAACGATGAAATTTATCGGCTGCGGCGACTGCATCCAAGCATTCCGCTGCATGTCGTGGTTGAAGATGTTTGTGCTTCAGGTGGGTATTATGTGGCTGTCGCTGCTGACAAAATTTTTGTTGATAAAGCCAGCATAGTTGGCTCAATCGGCGTGCTGATGGATGGTTTTGGATTTACCGGTACCATGGAAAAGCTCGGCGTGGAGCGACGTTTGCTCACGGCCGGAGAGAACAAGGGATTTCTTGATCCTTTCTCACCCCAGACGCCGCGGAACAGGGAGTATGCGCTAAAAATGCTGGATGAAATCCATGCACAGTTTATTGATGTCGTACGGCGTGGGCGGGGACAGCGTTTGAAAGAAACGCCTGAGATGTTTTCTGGCTTGATGTGGAGCGGGGCTAAAAGTATTGAGATGGGTTTGGCTGATGGCTACGGCACGGTGGAAAGTGTGGCACGTGATGTGATTAAAGCCGAAGAGATTCGCGACTTTACAATGAAGCCGAATATTGCTGAAAAGTTTGCCAAGCGATTTGGTGCAGATATGGCCCAGGGGATGGCTAATGCGTTGTCACGAGTTACAGTGCGTTGATGGGTGAGGTTTGCAGGATAGCTAAAAGACGTTCTTGAGCACAGATACGATTGCGCCTGGTTGGTTTGATGAAATACTCTCCTTGGCCGTTCATTTCCCAGGCTTGGGTATTGTCGGCAAGGTAGGGTTGTAATCCCTCTTTGAGCACCCGCCGCTTGAGCTTGGGATCTAGTACAGGAAAGCTGACTTCGATGCGGCGAAAGAAATTGCGTTCCATCCAGTCGGCGCTTGATAAGTAGATGTGCTGGGCGCCCTGCGCATGGAAATAGAAAATCCGGTGGTGCTCAAGTAATCGGCCAATGATAGATCGTACCCGGATATTTTCCGATAAGCCCTTTACCCCCGGACGTAAGGAGCAGACGCCACGCACAATCAGGTCAATCGTCACGCCTGCCTGGCTTGCCTCATACAGCGCTTCGATAATCTCGGGTGCCAGCAAGGAGTTCATCTTGGCAATAATGCGCGCCGGTTGGTGGTCACGCGCTGCGGCAGTTTCACCGCGTATGGCCGACAGCATATTGGCGTGAAGGGAAAAGGGTGCTTGCCACAAGTGTTTTAGTGCATTAGCTTTGCCTAATCCGGTCAGTTGTTTAAACACCTCATTGACGTCATCGCCAATTTCCGGGTTGCAGGTGAGTAAGCCAAAGTCGGTATAAATGCGCGTGGTGCGGGGATGATAGTTGCCCGTGCCCAGGTGGATATAGCGGCGATAGCCCTGTTCTTCGCGACGCAAAACCATCAGCATTTTTGCGTGTGTCTTGAAGCCAACGACGCCGTACACGACATGTACGCCCACTTCTTCCAGTCGCGATGCAATGGACAAATTGGCTTCTTCATCGAACCGTGCCATGAGTTCTACGACGACAGTGACCTCTTTGCCTTTTTGGGC
>JAUSQB010000163.1 GCA_030652715.1 Rugosibacter sp. | reverse complement strand
ATGAGCGTAGCAAATGCAGCCAGCAACAAAAATACCGCCGCCCAGTGGGCAATCCATTCCCAGCCTGACCAGGGCAACTGCGGCACAATCTGCGCCATCAACGCAAGACCATGCGCCCAGATCAAAACGCCAACAGCGCCCCATAAAGCTGCTGCGACTACTGGCGGCCACAGCACATGCCATAGAATATCCCCTCGCGTCAGATCGCGCGCTGCTTTACCAAACGCCGTTAATAGTTCATGCATGATCACTCCCTCCCGCTTTTTATTACTTTACATGGGTATGCTTTCACTGATGCTCATCAGCGCATTCTCGCATCCCACATCTTTTGCAGTCGCTTGACGGATACCGGCGTGGGGGTACGTAACTCTTGCGCAAACAGGGCAACGCGCAATTCTTCGAGCAGCCAGCGGAATTCTTCCATAAAGGGATCATCCAGCGTGTCTTTGATATAACTTGCCTGACCAGATTTATGCAGGGCATGGCGCTCACGCTCCCAGGGTTTACCCAGCGTTTGCCATTCTGCCAATAAGCGCGCCTCGCGCGTGGGGTCGCTACGCGCTTTGTCTAACCGCAAAGCGGCGGCTTTGAGATAGCGCGGATAATGCTGCAATCGCTCATAAGACACCCCAACGATAAAATTCTTGTGCAGCAACGCGGCCAATTGTGCGTTGATATCCGAACAGGTGCTGGCCAAGGTTTTTTGCGCCGCTGCGATTTTTTTTTGCAACACGGCATAGTCAGTGATGATGGTCGCAATCAGCCGCGCAATCTCTTGGGCAACGAGCAAAATGCGCCCGCGCGCCGCATCGCGCCGTATCACGAACGCCGACTTTTCCAGTGGCAACGGCGCCATCATGCAGGTGCGCTCAAGCGTCGCCGCCACCAGTTGCGCCTTGAGTTCTTTTTCCGAACCCAAAGGAATGAACTGCAATGCCACCTCTCGCAGACCGGGCAACTTTTCGATGGCTTTTACTTGCGTTGCCAACTGGAGCATAAACAGTCGCATCAAGCCGCGACGATGCTCGGCCTGCGCTCGCTCTTGTGTGTCAAACACGGTCAAGCGCACGCCCTGAATGTCATCCACCAATGCAGGAAAGCCCATCACTTGCCGACCTTTGACGTTAACCTCGAGCAACTCCGGCAACGGTCCAAAGAGCCAATCGTCATACAGCAAGGCATCATCCACAGGCTGCGCCAATGACGAAACCGCTGTGGCGGGGCCAGCCGCTTCAATGCGGGTGTCATCTACAAGGAGTGCAACTTCACTGCTGACTGCCCCGGCCACACCGTCCTGCCAAATCTGGGCCACGCGCTCGCGATATTCCGTGCGCAATTCGGTCAGATGGCGCGAGATCGCCAAAGTACCGCCATGCTCATTCAATAGCCGAAAATTCATGAAGAGATGCGGCCGCAACTCACCCAGACGAAAAGCATCGAGTGGCAGCTTCATGGCCAGTTTGTCTTCTACGATTTGCGTTAATGCACGTACTAGGGATAGGTCGACCAAGGACAGGTTGGCGCAAAAATCATCCGCGAAGGCATCCAATGGCTGCAAGCGATGCCGATATTTCTGCGGCAGGGTTTTTAACAGAGCGACCACTTTTTCCTTGAGCAGGCCGGGCACCAGCCATTCGCACCGCTGGGCAGAAATCTGATTCAAGGCAACCAGCGGCAGATCCAGCGTCACGCCATCGTCCGCCGCGCCCGGGTGGTGGTGATAATGCAGCGCAAATTTCTGACCGTGTTGCTCCAGATACGGAGGAAAAGCCGCCGTGGTAATACCTGCTGCCTCATGCCGCATCAATTGTTCTTTTTCCAGAAACAACAGTTTCGGGTTGATGGCTTCCACCTCGCGCCGCCAGCGATCAAACGCTGCCAGCGTGGTGATGCCCTCGGCAACCGTGGCATCGTAAAAGGCGTAAATCAGCTCGTCATCCACCAGCACATCCGGCCGCCGCGACTTGTGTTCCAACGTTTCAATCTCCTGCATGAGCTTGGCGTTATGCTGAAAAAATTGCCACTTTCTCACCCAGTCCTCGCCGACTTCGCCTTCCACGAGGGCCGAGCGTATCAATATCTCGCGCGAGAGTTTTGCATCCAGCGGCCCGTAATGCACACGCCGCCTGGCATGCAGCAGCAAGCCGTGCAGCGTCACGCGCTCCCACGCAACCACCTGCCCTGGCCCTTTTTCCCAGTGCGGGTCATACATATGGCTGCGCAATAAATGACCGCCCACCTGCTCCAGCCATTCCGGCTCGATGCGCGCAACGCACCGCGCGAACAGGCGCGAGGTTTCAACAATTTCTGCCGCCACAATCCAGCGTCCGGCTTTCTTGAGCAGGCTGGAACCCGGATGAATAAAAAACTTGATGCCGCGCGCACCTAAATAATGCGCCTCTTCTTCGCTCTTCAAGCCGATAGACCCAAGCAGACCGGTGAGCAGCGCCTTGTGGATCGCGGCGTAAGCGCCTGCGCTATCACATGGCACATCCAAATGCGGCGCAACAGGTGCTGAATTGTTCTTTTGCGCCGTCTTGTCAGCGCCGACTTTTTCCGGTGCCGCCGCCACAACCGAATAAGCGCTGGAAATTTTCCAGCCATGCTCATGGCACAGCGTCAGCAATTGGGCACGCACATCGTGCCACTCCCGCACCCTCAACCACGAGAGAAAATTCTGTCGGCACCACTGGCGTTGCTTGTTGGTCGATTCATGCCGCCAGATGCCATCTGCCGCCTGCCAGAGCTTGAGATAGGAAAGGAACTCGGATTTTTCATCTTTCCATTTCGCATGCGCCTGATCGGCCGACCCGGCCTGCTCCTGAGGTCGCTCACGCGGGTCTTGCACGGACAAGGCGGACGCGATGATCAGCATTTCGTGCAAACAACCCTCTTCACGCGCGGCAATGATCATGCGACCGATCTTCGGATCGAGAGGCAATTTCGCCAGCTCAACGCCTATCTTGGTGAGCGCCTTCGTTGTCTCGTCGATGGCGCCCAGTTCGGCGAGCAACTGGTAGCCGTCGGTAATCATGCGCGGCGCGGGGGCTTCGAGGAAAGGAAAATTCTCCACATCGCCCAGATGCAGCGACTTCATGCGCAAAATCACCCCGGCCAGGCTAGAGCGCAGAATTTCCGGCTCGGTATAGGCAGCGCGTTTATTGAAATCATCCTCGGCGTACAGGCGAAAGCAAATGCCGGCAGACACCCGACCGCAGCGTCCGGCGCGCTGATTGGCCGCCGCGCGCGCGATGGGCTCGACCTGCAACTGCTCGATCTTGTTGCGATGCGAGTAACGCTTGACGCGCGCCAGCCCCGTATCAATCACGTAACGGATGCCCGGCACGGTGAGCGAGGTCTCGGCCACATTGGTGGCCAGCACCACTCGGCGGCCTTGGTGGGAAGAAAACACACGCGCCTGCTCGGACGCCGACTGGCGCGCAAACAGCGGGAGGATTTCAAGACCGGGCGGGTGGTGCTTACGCAAGGCTTCTGCCGCCTCGCGAATCTCGCGCTCGCCCGGCAGGAAAACCAGCACATCGCCCGGCCCGGCACGATGCGCCTCGCTCACCGCGTCGACAATGGCCTCGTTAATGTC
>JAUSQB010000162.1 GCA_030652715.1 Rugosibacter sp. | reverse complement strand
ACATTCGCGGGCCCGTGCTCGAGCGCGCCAAACAGATGGAAGAAGAAGGTCACAAGATCATCAAGCTCAACATCGGCAATCTGGCGGCGTTCGGCTTCGATGCACCGGAAGAAATCCGGCAGGACATGATACTCAACCTGCCCAATGCCGCCGGTTATACCGATTCCAAAGGTATTTTTTCAGCACGCAAGGCAGTGATGCATTACACCCAGCAAAAGCATATCAAGGGTGTCACCATCGAAGACATCTACATTGGCAATGGTGCTTCCGAGCTGATCGTGATGGCCATGAACGCCCTGCTCAACAACGGCGACGAAGTACTCGTGCCCGCCCCTGATTACCCGTTGTGGACAGCCGCCGTGAGTCTTTCGGGCGGCACGCCACGGCATTATCTGTGTGACGAGGGCGCTGGCTGGCTGCCGGATCTGGATGATATTCGCGCCAAGATCACATCCAGCACGCGCGCCATTGTTGTCATCAACCCGAACAACCCGACGGGCGCACTGTATCCGGACGACTTGCTCAAGGAAATTGTCGAGATTGCCCGCACACACAATCTGATCATTTATGCCGATGAAGTGTATGACCGTGTACTCTACGAGGGCGCAACGCATACTTCTATCGCCGCATTATCGGAAGACGTGCTCACCGTCACTTTTAACAGCCTGTCCAAAAACTACCGCGCCTGCGGCTATCGCGCGGGCTGGATGATTGTGTCAGGTGATAAAAAGGCGGCACAGGATTACATCGTAGGGCTGGATATGCTGTCCTCCATGCGGCTGTGCGCCAACGCGCCAGGGCAATGGGGAATCCAGACAGCATTGGGGGGGTATCAAAGCATTGATGACCTGGTTGCCCCCGGCGGACGCATGCGTCGTCAACGCGACATTGCTTATGAGTTGATTACCGCTATTCCGGGTGTCACCTGCGTCAAGCCGCAGGCTTCGCTGTATATGTTCCCGCGTCTGGACCCGAAGATTTACCCGATTTCAGATGACCAGGAGTTCATCTCTGAACTCCTGGTGGCCGAAAAAGTATTACTGGTTCAAGGCAGCGGTTTTAACTGGCCGCACCCCGACCACTTCCGTCTCGTCTTTTTACCGCATGAAGATGACCTTCGCGAGGCCATAGGCCGCATCGCACGTTTCCTGGATTCCTACCGTACCCGTCATGGCAAATAACTCAAACAAGGCAAAAGAACTCATGCAACCGATGAATGTCGGCTTGCTCGGCATCGGCACCGTCGGTGGTGGCACATTTACCGTGCTGACCCGTAATGAGGCAGAAATTACCCGTCGCGCCGGGCGACCGATTCGCATCACGCAAGTGGCAGACAAAAATACCGCGCTCGCCGTGCAAATAACCGGCGGCAAAGTGGCGATCACTGATGATGCCTTTGCGGTGGTTTCCAACCCAGAGATCGACATTGTTGTCGAACTCATTGGCGGCTACGGCGTAGCGAAAGATCTGATCATGCAAGCCATTGCCAACGGCAAGCATGTGGTCACCGCGAACAAGGCATTGCTGGCCGTGCATGGCGATGAGATATTCGCTGCCGCGCAAGCTCGTGGCGTGATTGTGGCCTTTGAAGCGGCAGTGGCAGGCGGGATACCGATTATCAAAGCCGTGCGCGAAGGGCTAACGGCGAATCGCATTGAGTGGATCGCCGGCATCATC
>JAUSQB010000157.1 GCA_030652715.1 Rugosibacter sp. | reverse complement strand
GAACAGCATGGCATCGGCCGTTACTTAGGCTTGGTGCATATGGATTTAGGCGAAGGCAATACAGAATTCTTGCATTTGGAATACGCAAGCGATGCCAAGCTCTACGTGCCCGTTGCACAATTGCATGCACTCACACGTTACAGCGGCGCGGACCCGGAATCTGTCCACCTGCACACGCTAGGCTCAGGCCAGTGGGAAAAAGCCAAAAAAAAAGCTGCCGAGCAAGTGCGCGATACGGCAGTTGAATTGCTGCATCTGTATGCCCAGCGCGCCGCACGCGAAGGGCATCGCTTTAGCTTTGACGCACACGAGATGGAAGCCTTTGCCGATGGCTTCGGCTTTGAAGAAACCCCCGACCAACTCGCCGCCATTCAGGCCGTGATGAATGATATGACATCGGGAAAACCGATGGATCGGCTGGTTTGCGGCGATGTCGGCTTTGGAAAAACCGAAATCGCCATGCGCGCAGCCTTCATCGCGGTGGCCGACGGCAAACAAGTGGCTGTGCTTTGCCCTACCACCTTGCTGGCTGAGCAGCACTACCAAAATTTTGCCGACCGCTTTGCGAACTTGCCTGTCAAAGTAGCGGAAATATCCCGCTTCAAAAATGCCAAGGAACAAGCGGAGGCTATTGAACTCCTTGGCCAAGGCAAAGTGGATATTCTCATCGGAACGCATCGCCTGCTGCAAAAAGATGTCAATTTCTCTCGTCTTGGTCTCATCATCATTGACGAAGAACACCGCTTTGGCGTGCGCCAAAAAGAAGCCTTGAAAGCCTTGCGTGCACAGGTGGATGTGTTGACGCTCACGGCAACGCCGATTCCCAGAACGCTGGGCTTGTCGCTCGATGGCCTGCGCGATTTTTCAGTCATCGCCACCCCGCCGCAAAAACGCCTGGCGATCAAAACCTTTGTCAGCAAATGGTCCACCGGCCAGATACGCGAGGCCGCCTTGCGTGAATTCAAACGCGGCGGCCAGGTGTATTTTTTGCACAACGAAGTCGACACCATCAACAACATGCGCGAACGCTTGCAAACCCTGTTGCCTGAAGCGCGCATCGTCATTGGTCATGGCCAGTTGCCCGAGCGGGAACTCGAGCGCGTGATGCGTGAATTCACGCAGCAAAAACACAACCTGCTGCTGTGCTCGACCATCATTGAAACCGGCATCGACAACCCGCATGCCAACACCATCATTATCAATCGCGCCGATAAATTCGGCCTGGCGCAACTGCACCAATTAC
>JAUSQB010000154.1 GCA_030652715.1 Rugosibacter sp. | reverse complement strand
TTGACGAGCGAATCGACAATTCTGCCAACTGCGCCGCCAATGATGATACCGACAGCTAAATCCATGACATTGCCCTTGACTGCGAAATCGCGAAACTCTTGCATCATGCTCATGATTTCTCCCGAGTTAAAAATGTCAATGTGAGAGGATGTAACAACGTGAGGGGATGTAATATTCCCGGCAGAAGTATAAGTGTGATGGTATACGAAGTTATTTTTGGATAAACGACGATCAGGAGAGAGGAATGAAACCAAAGGTGCTTGTCGCGCGCAAATTTTTCCCGGAATTAGTGGCGCGGCTGCAAGAACATTTTGAGGTCGATGACCATGCCAGCAACGAAGGTTTGCCGCCCGCTGAATTGAAAGCGCGGTTAGCGGATAAGGCGGGCATCTTGCTGTCGGTGGCCGACCCTCTAACCGCCGAGACTATCGCTGCCGCGCCGCACCTGCGCGCCGTGTGCAATGTGGGCGTGGGCTTTAACAACATTGATGTGGCAGCCTGCACGCAAAAGAGCATCATGGTGACCAATACCCCGGACGTATTGACGGAAACAACAGCCGATCTGGCTTGGGCATTGTTGATGGCGGTATCAAGGCGGTTGACCATGGCTGAACGCTGGTTGCGCGAGGGGCAGTGGGGTGCGTGGCGCTACGATCTCTGGCTGGGAACAGACGTGCACCATGCCACTTTAGGCATTTTTGGCATGGGGCGGATTGGCCAGGCTTTGGCGCGGCGCGCCGTCGGGTTTGGCATGAAAACGATTTATCACAACCGGTCTCGCTTGCCCGCCGACATCGAAGCTCAACTCAATGCTACGTGGGTGGATAAAGAGACACTGCTGCGCGAGGCAGATTTTGTCGTTTTGCTCTTACCTTACTCCCCTGCGGTACATCACTATATCGGTGCCACTGAGCTGAGTTTGATGAAGCCGACTGCGCATCTCGTTAATGTCGCTCGCGGGGGTGTGGTGGATGATGCAGCACTAATCACGGCGTTACGCGAGCGCCGACTTTGTGGCGCAGGTGTCGATGTGTTTGAAGGAGAGCCGAAGTTCAATCCGGATTTTCTGACGCTGGATAATGTCGTTCTCACACCGCACATTGGCTCGGCGTCTTATCAGGCACGGATGGCAATGGGCATGCGTGCCGTGGATAATTTGATTGAGGCCTTAACCGGACAACGCCCGCGTGACTGTGTTAATCCCGAAGTGCTGGCTGACGCCTAAAAAAGGTGCTCTATAGCGCAGAGCACCCTAAAGGCAGGTATTGCCCTCTTGCCAGACGACAAGAGGGCAGTTTTTTGCTTGCTTAGCTTAGTTGTGGTACGCGACTTCGCCGTGCGAGGTGACATCCAGGCCTTCTCGTTCGTCGTCTTCCGGTACGCGCAGACCAACGATCATGTCAACCAGCTTGTAGCCAATGAAAGCGACGACAGCGGACCAGACGATGGTGATGCCGACAGCAACGGCTTGCACGTAAACTTGATGACCGATTGAGAAATCAGCGGCACCGGTACCACCTAGCGAAGGCGAGGTAAATACACCCGTCAGCAGTGCGCCGAGGATGCCACCGACACCATGGACGCCAAACACATCAAGCGAGTCATCGGCACCGAGCAGGCGCTTAAGACCAGTAACACCCCAGAAACAGATCATGCCGGCGGCAAGACCGATAACAATGGCGCCCATCGGCCCCACGCTTCCGCAGGCCGGGGTGATTGCCACCAAGCCTGCGACAGTGCCAGATGCGGCACCCAGCATCGAAGGTTTGCCTTTGATTATGGATTCAACGCTGGCCCAAGCCAAGGTTGCAGCGGCAGTCGCGACTAGCGTGTTAAGAAAAGCCAGCGCAGCACCCGAGTTGGCTTCGAGATTGGAACCGGCATTGAAACCGAACCAGCCCACCCATAGCATCGAGGCGCCAACCATGGTAAGCGCTAACGAATGCGGGGGCATGGATTCCTTGCC
>JAUSQB010000151.1 GCA_030652715.1 Rugosibacter sp. | reverse complement strand
TTACAACACCGTACAACCTGCCTCGGGCAAAGTACTCACCGGCGGCGTAGATGCCAATGCCCTGCAAAAACCCAAACGTTTTTTTGGTGCCGCACGCAATATCGAAGAAGGTGGATCGCTCACCATTATTGCCACCGCGCTGATCGAAACCGGCTCGCGCATGGACGATGTGATTTACGAAGAGTTCAAGGGTACAGGCAACATGGAAATTCATCTTGATCGTCGCATGGCCGAAAAACGGGTTTATCCGGCCATCAACGTGAACCGCTCAGGCACTCGCAGGGAAGAGCTGCTTCTGAAGCCCGATGTACTGCAAAAAATGTGGGTTCTGCGCAAGCTTCTCTACAACATGGATGACATGGAAGCCATGGAGTTTCTCCTTGACAAGGTCAAGGCGACCAAAAACAATGGTGAATTTTTCGACGCTATGCGCAGAAGCTGATTGCAAACGTCAGAAAATTAACAGATAATACGTGCCCTTGTCGGTTCGCCAAATTCACGAACCGCACCGAATCAGTTAGATGCACGAAAGGACTATGTAATGAAAGAAGGCATCCACCCGAACTACACCGAGATTGAAGTCACGTGTAGCTGTGGAAACAAATTCAACACCCGTTCAACCAGCGGTAAAGCGCTGAGTATTGAAGTCTGCTCGGTCTGCCATCCGTTTTATACTGGAAAACAGAAAATTGTAGATACTGCGGGTCGTGTCGAGCGCTTCCGTCAGAAATACGCTAAAACAGCTGCCTGATTACGTTTTTATTCTCGACGTGTTTAAAATAAAAAAAGCAGCCGTTTGGCTGCTTTTTTTATTTTCTGCCAGATAAGCTTATCGCATGCCTATTGCCACGCCCGTTGCCCCACCGACACCCCCCCCCATCAACAGATGGGGTGTCGTTATCCTGTGCACTCTCTGGTTGTTAGCGGGTGCCCTGGGTCATGATCCGTGGAAGCCCGACGATGCAATTAATCTCGGTGCAGCTTTTAGTATCGCAGGAAATAGCTGGTCAAACTGGCTGGTTCCGCATGTTGTCGGCAATCCATGGTTAGCAAATCCGCCGTTTTATTACTGGCTAGCGGCACTCTGCGGTCAACTTCTGCAATGGCTGCTACCTTGGCATGATGCAGCAAGGCTCGCTACAACACTGCTTGGCGCAGGTTTTCTTATCACCCTGTCAGCCAGCGTTCGCCATTTGGCTGGCTCAAGTGCTGCCCTTATCGCCCCCCTTTTAGCCATTGGCACGCTTGGCCTGCTACTACCCATGCACGATGCGCAACCTGCCATGGGCGGCGTCTTCGGATTTTCCCTGGCGCTTCTTGGCCTGATTACATGGCAAAAGACGCCACTGCGTGGCGGGCTGCTCTTTGGTACTGGCGTAGGCTTGAGCTTTCTTAGTGCAGGCCTTGACGTTGCGCTCGTATCTATTGTGGTGGGCCTGCTCACGCTCCTTCATCCGGCATGGCACCAGCGTGGCAGCCTTATCGCTCTGTTCACTGCAATAGTTGTTGCATTGACCCTGATCCTGCCATGGCCCTGGTTGCTTAACCAGCAATCTCCTCCATTATTTGATCTCTGGTGGGCGACTGAAAAATCCAGCGTCGTGCCACATGCCGGATTTACCCGTGCTCACTTCAAACTGTTGATGTGGGCCAGCTGGCCGCTGCTTCCGTTGGCCGCA
>JAUSQB010000138.1 GCA_030652715.1 Rugosibacter sp. | reverse complement strand
GCGCGACTGGGCGCTGGGCACCAACGGCAAATGGGTCACCATGGGCGTGCCCTCTGATGGCTCCTACGGCATTCCCCAGGACATCATCTACGGCGTGCCCGTGACCTGCGCCAATGGCGTATACACCCGCGTGGAAGGTTTGGCCATCGACGACTATTCACGCAGCATGATGGATAAAACCCTGGCTGAATTGCAAGAAGAGCAAGCGGGTGTGGCCAGCTTGCTGGGTTAATGCAAAACGACATTTGCCTCAAGTGCATTGCAAGCGAGCTAAATACGATACGGGACGGGATGGATCAGCGAATTTTATGAGATTCATGAGTTGCTCATGAGTACCCTCATTCATCCCGCTGCCGTGTTGTATCAGGGAAGCCGCCCCTTCCCTGCGCTCGCGGCTTGCGAGCACTACGCCGGATCGGAAAAAATGATGCGCAAGGCACTGCAACTGCAAGCCGAATCAGGGCCGGTATTTGACGTTACCGCCGATTGCGAAGACGGTGCTGCGGCTGGACAAGAAAAACAACACGCGGAGATGGTTGCCGCCGTCTTGCGAGAGCCGACTAATCGCTTTGCGCGCCTGGGCGCGCGCATTCACGACATCACCCATCCGCACTGGCAAGCTGATCTGGACATCATCATCCAGCAGGCGGGCAACGAGGTGGCTTACATCGTGCTGCCCAAACCGGGTTGTGCTGACGACGCTGCCCGGCAGATTGCCGCTTTGGATCAAGCGCGGCTGCGCCATCGTGTCACGCGCGAGATTCCGGTGCATGTGCTGATTGAAACCCACGGCGCATTACGCGAGGTGTGGCAAATTGCGCAACTGCCGCATGTCGAATCCATCGACTTTGGCTTGATGGATTTTGTCAGCGCCCACCACGGCGCGATACCTGACAGCGCCATGCGCTCGCCCGGGCAATTCACGCACCCGCTGGTCTCCCGCGCCAAATGTGAAATTTCCGCCGCTGCATTGGCTAACGGCATTGTTCCAGCGCACAATGTCACCACTGAACTGCGCGATGCCAATGTCGTGGCGGAAGATGCGCGCCGCGCCCGCGACGAGTTTGGTTTTTTGCGCATGTGGAGCATTCACCCCGCGCAGATTCAACCCATCGTTGCCGCCATGCGGCCTGATTTTGAAGCCGTCCTGGACGCCGCGCAATTGTTACTTGCCGCACAAGCCGCCGCCTGGGGGCCGATCTCCTGGCAAGGCAAGCTGCATGATCGCGCATCTTATCGTTATTACTGGGAATTATTGCAACGCGCGCATACCACGGGCGTTGATTTGCCGCCTGAGGCAAGTGCCCACTTCTTCCCTGCGTGAACCTACGTAAAACATCACTTAACTTTATTCATCGACTTCCCAGAAAAGGAAAACATCATGCTAGAAGCCTACCGCCAACATGTTGCCGAGCGCGCAGCACTCGGCATTCCGCCGCTACCGCTGACCAAGCAGCAAACGGAAGCTCTGGTCGAGCTGTTACTCAACCCGCCCAAAGGCGAAGAAGCCACGCTGGTTGATCTGCTCACCTACCGCGTGCCCGCTGGTGTGGATGAGGCCGCCAAGGTCAAAGCCGCATTCCTCGCAAAAGTTGCCACAGGCACGCAAGGCGCTGGTGAGATAGCGTGTTCCCTCATTTCGCGCAAAAAAGCCACTGAACTCCTCGGCACAATGCTCGGCGGCTATAACGTCAAGCCGCTGATCGACCTGCTGGACGATGCCGAAGTTGGCCAGGAAGCCGCCAAAGCGCTCAAATCCACCTTGCTGATGTTTGACGCCTTCCACGATGTCGCCGACAAGGCCAAAGCAGGCAGTATCAACGCCAAAGCGGTCATGCAATCCTGGGCCGATGCCGAATGGTTCACGCAACGCCCCGAAGTGCCAAAAAAAATCAGCGTCACCGTATTCAAGGTCACCGGCGAAACCAACACCGACGATCTCTCGCCCGCGCCAGATGCCTGGAGCCGCCCGGACATTCCGCTGCATGGACTGGCCATGCTGAAGAATGCGCGCGATGGCATTACCCCGGAAACACCCGGCGAGCGCGGCCCGATGGGCTTGATCGAAGAGTTGAAGAAAAAAGGCCATCCGGTGGCCTATGTGGGCGATGTGGTCGGCACGGGTTCCAGCCGAAAATCCGCCACCAACTCGGTCACCTGGTGGACCGGTGAAGACATTCCCTTCGTGCCCAACAAGCGCTTTGGCGGTTTTTGCTTAGGCGGCAAGATCGCGCCGATTTTCTTTAACACGCAAGAAGACGCGGGCGCATTCCCGATCGAATGTGACGTGACGCAAATGGCGATGGGCGATGTGATCGACATCTACCCTTATGACAACAAGATCGAAAAGAACGGTCAAGTCATCTCGACCTTCAGCTATAAATCTGAAGTCCTGCTCGACGAAGTGCGCGCCGGTGGCCGCATCAATCTCATCATCGGTCGCGGCCTCACCAGCAAAGCGCGCGAGTTCCTCGGCCTGCCCGCCTCCACGCTGTTCCGCCTGCCGCAGCCACCGGTCGATACCGGCAAAGGCTTTACGCTGGCGCAAAAAATGGTTGGCCGCGCCTGTGGCTTGCCGGTTGAAAACGGCAACCAAAAAGGCATCCGCCCCGGCACCTATTGCGAGCCAAAAATGGCCTCCGTCGGCAGCCAGGACACCACCGGCCCGATGACCCGTGATGAGTTAAAAGACCTGGCCTGCCTTGGTTTCTCGGCTGACTTGGTG
>JAUSQB010000135.1 GCA_030652715.1 Rugosibacter sp. | reverse complement strand
AGGATTCGAACCTCCGACTCCTGCGTCCCGAACGCAGTACTCTACCAGGCTGAGCTACACCCCGACGGTGAGTGATTGAGCCGTTAAAAATCTCTTTGCACGGCAAAGTCGGCGAATTGTATCAGCGTTTGCTTGAATATTGAATCAGGCAATAGCACGAGTGATGCCTTCGCCGCTTCCGCTTCTGCGATTCCATGCTGCCGAGCAGCCGCCAGCGCCCCACTAGAGCGCACAGCAGATAGCACCTCTGAAAACAGTCCCTTTTCTGCAGTTTCAATGGCTGTGCGCACTAATGCGGTTTGCGCTGTTGTGCCGTTCAACATGGCATGAATCAAGGGTAAGGTAGTTTTCCCTTCTGCCAGATCATCTCCCAAGTGCTTGCCGGTTTCAGCTTCATTGCCGGAATAATCAAGTACATCATCAATCAGTTGAAATGCCGTACCAATATGCATGCCATAAGCCGCTAACGCTTCTTCCATAGCAGGTTCGACACGACTAATCATGGCCCCCAAGCGCGCCGCTGCCTCAAACAGCTTGGCCGTCTTGTAATGAATCACTTGCAGATAATCGGTTACAGAAAGATCGGCATTACCGCAATTCATGAGTTGCAGCACTTCGCCCTCCGCCACGACATTGGTCGCATTGGCGAGAACTTTCATGACCCTCATATCGCCTACATCCACCATCATTTGAAAAGATCGCGAGTAGAGAAAGTCGCCCACCAACACGCTGGCGGCACTGCCAAAAACCGCATTGGCAGTATCGCGCCCACGGCGCAGCGAGGATTCATCGACGACATCGTCATGCAGCAGGGTCGCGGTATGGATGAACTCAACCACGGCAGCGAGTTCATGATGCACCGTCCCCGAATAGCCGCAAGCACGCGCCGCCAACAACACCAATCCCGGCCGCATGCGCTTGCCGCCTGCCGAAATAATGTACTCGGCCACTTGCCGTATCAATACAACATCGGAGTTCAAACGCGCGCGGATAACTTGATCGACGGCATGCATATCCGCATCAATCGGCGCATACAAAGTGGAAAATTTCACGGCAAGGCTATCGGATAAATCGGTCATGTTAGGCAACACAGGGAAAGACGTCAAAGAACATACGGACAACTTGCTTATTTTATGCCGCTATCACCCGCTCTGCCTGCCGTAATAGTGTGTTTTCAACTTGTCACAGGAGTACTTGAACAGGCGTAGCCTTCCTTTAGCCACGGTTCTTGAGCAAGTTTTTTATCAAAGGCCATTGTCTACGACTGACGGGGAGGTGTTCCCTGATACCAGAGAGCATCACCTGCCAGGCGTCGTCCTTTTCACCCTCGGCGCTAACCCGCTCCAAACCGATCACCGCATCGGGCGAGATCAGGCAATTTCGATGGACGCGCAAGAAGCGCTCGCCAAATTCAGCTTCCAGTTTTACTAATGACTCTTCGAGCAGATACTCTCGCTCCGTCGTGCGCGCTGTGACGTACTTCTGCTCGGCTTTCAAATAGAGAATATCGGTAACAGGCACCAGCAGAACGCGGTCACGCTCAAAACAGGATAAATGCCGCCGTGTTGCCAGCGCCGACTTTTCAAGACGACCGGCCTCATCCGGATGACGTTTTGCCTTTTGCAAAGCCACCGCAAGGCGCGCTGCGCGCACCGGCTTGACAAGGTAATCCAGTGCTGACAGCTCAAAGGCGCTCACGGCATATTGATCATAGGCCGTGACAAAGATCACGGCCGGCGCGTTAGGCCAGCGCGCAAGATGACGCGCAAACTCAACGCCATCCATGCCGGGCATGCGTATATCCACCAAGGCAATATCGCATGGATGCATTTGTATTAACGCTAACGCACTGTGACCATCATGCGCTTCAGCAACTATCGTGGTGGGGACCTCCTCCGCAATATCGTTCAGCAAATTTCGCAGACGAGTACGCGCCAGCGTTTCGTCATCGACCAGCAACAGGCGCAACGGCATAGTCATCATGCAACGTGCGGTCGGTAGGGGAATTCAATGGATACGTGAAAACGGCCTTCGCGGATTCCAGTGGTCATCACGGCTTCAAGTTCAAAAAAAAGCAGCAAGCGTTCGCGAATATTGGCCATGGCCATTTGATTCCCTTGAGCGTGGCGAGTGTCTGTCGGTACGGTGTTTGAAATCTCCAATCGCACGCGGTTGCGCATCCGGTTATTTATCTGCTCGCAGCAAATCAAGATATCCCCGGGTTGCGTCGATGGCTCAATGCCGTGATAAACAGCATTCTCCAGCAAAGGCTGCAGCATGAGGGGCGGCACGAGCGGATCGGGCGGACAAGAGGCCATATCCCACTGCACCTGAATGCGATCCCCTAACCGGAGACGTTCCAGATTGAGGTACTGCCGCGCTACCGCAATCTCTTCTGATAAGGGCACCAAGGTTCTATTTTCTCGCATCAGCACTCGAAACAAATCAGAGAGCTCTTCCAAAGCACTTTCAGCACGCTGGGGTTCTGAGCGCATCACCCCAAGGACCGCATTTAACGTATTGAACAAGAAGTGGGGGCGAATGCGCGCCGTAAGCGCCATCAGCCGCGCCTCGGCCAAGGCCGGCGATTGCGCACGAGCCACCAGATCAAACCAGACCAGCAGAAAATAAGTAACCACAACTGACCACATTGCTGTTCGCTCCAGATTGAGCTGTGTCCACTGCATGGCCACAAAAAAACCATGCACAGCTGCTGTTACCAATACACTCAGTAACAGAACTGCCATCCGTCCGATACGCCGAGGCAAGGGCGCAATCCAGTCCGCAATCAGATAAAACACCACAAGATTCAGTAGCAGCACTGGTTCGAGAAAAACGGCAATCTCGATGAATTCTGCAAACACGTGCGCCCAGTCGCGATTCGCCGCCAGAACACTTAACGCCATGGCTAAATTCACCGCAAGCAATGTGCGCAGCCACAAAACGCCCTGGCGGAAGTCTGGCAGGCCCGATGTCACAAGGTTTCCCGTTATACTTGGCATGTATTTCCGCATGTATTACGCTTGTATTCCAATGGATTTTTAACTTTAAATTTCAGTTGCATGCAATGCACTTTTTGCGCATTGTGTCGCACAACATAGCCTCACGCTGATTATGACAGAACCTACACAACCCGTTTCCGACAAAGCCTGGTCTGGCCGTTTTTCCGAGCCTGTCTCTGATCTGGTCAAACGCTATACCGCCTCGGTTTTCTTTGACAACCGGATGTGGCGTCAGGATATTCGCGGCTCGCTCGCGCATGCCCGCATGCTGTCGCAGCAAGGCATCATCACCACCGACGATCTGGCGGCCATAGAGCGTGGCATGGCTTTAATCAGTCAGGAAATCGAGAGCGGTCAATTTCACTGGAACCTTGACGATGAGGACGTGCATCTCAATATCGAAAAACGCCTCACCGCACTTGTTGGCGATGCAGGCAAGCGGCTGCACACCGGTCGCTCACGGAATGATCAAGTCGCCACCGATATTCGCCTTTGGCTGCGCGATGCAATTGATGATATTGATGGCCTGCTGCGCGAGCTGCAAAAATCACTGCTCGCGCTAGCCGAATCGCATAGCGATACCCCGCTACCGGGCTTTACCCACTTGCAAGTCGCACAACCTGTGACCTTTGGGCATCATCTGCTGGCGTATTTCGAAATGTTCCAGCGCGACCACGAGCGTTTCACGGATTGCCGTCGCCGCGTTAATCGTCTGCCGCTAGGTGCCGCCGCACTGGCAGGAACGACTTTTCCGATCAGCCGTGAAACGGTGGCACTGGAACTCGGCTTTGAAGGCATTTGTGAAAACTCGCTGGATGCTGTCTCCGATCGCGACTTTGCAATCGAGTTCTGCGCTGCTGCCGCACTTGTAATGACCCATGTTTCGCGCCTCTCGGAAGAGCTCGTGCTGTGGATGAGTCCGCGCATAGGATTTATTGATCTGCCGGATCGTTTTTGTACCGGCTCTTCCATCATGCCACAGAAAAAAAACCCGGATGTGCCCGAGCTGGCACGCGGCAAAACCGGTCGCATCTATGGCCACCTCATGGCGTTGCTCACGCTGATGAAAGCGCAGCCTCTGGCATACAACAAAGACAACCAGGAAGACAAAGAGCCACTCTTTGACACCGCCGATACGCTCATCGACACCCTGCGTATTTTCGCCGAAATGGTACCCGGCATTCGCGTCAAATCCGAAGCCATGGCGGCAGCACTTCGCCAAGGCTATGCAACGGCAACCGACCTGGCCGATTATCTGGTAAAGAAAGGGCTCCCCTTTCGGGATGCCCATGAAGTGGTTGCCCGAGCGGTGCGCACCTGTGAAAGCCGGGGTTGTGATCTGGCAGAGCTTGCCCTGGATGAATTGCGCTCCTTTTCGCCTCTCGTAGAGGCTGACGTGTTTGCTGTCTTGACCATTACGGGCTCGCTCGCTGCCCGCGACCATCGAGGCGGCACGGCCCCGGCACAAGTGCGCGCCGCCATTCTCCGCGCGCATGCCCGACTTTTAAGCCGATGAAGCAGCCGGAGCGCATTGGCAAGTACGAAATACACAGCAAGCTGGGAGAAGGTGCAACCTCGATGGTTTACTTGGGCTACGATCCTTTCAGCTCACGCGATGTTGCCATCAAGCTGATTTTCCCTGATGTATTGCGCGATAAAGAACGAGGACAACAGTATCGACGATTGCTTCTGACCGAAGCCTCCTTGGTCGGCAAACTCCAGCATCCACATATCGTGCAGATTTTTGATGCGGTACTCGATGAAGAGCAAAGCTACATCGTCATGGAATACGTACCCGGCGGTACCCTGGAACCTTTTTGCAAACCCAGCGATTTATTGCCCATCGAGCGCGTGGTAGAAATTATCTTCAAATGTACCCGTGCGCTCGACTATGCCTATCGCGCCGGCATTACTCATCGCGACATTAAACCCGCCAATATCCTGCTGGCCGAAAAATATGGATCATCATCGGAAATTGCCTCTGGTGGCAATATCAAGATATCCGACTTTGGTGCCGCGTTGATCAGCAGCGGCGAGCAGACACAGACCCAGGTTTCGGGTGTAGGCTCACCCGCTTACATGTCGCCACAACAACTGCGCGATCAACCGCTAACCCAGCAAACCGACATTTATTCCCTGGGTGTAGTGATGTACCAATTGCTAACAGGAAAAATCCCGTTCGAGGCCTCTTCCAACTATGGCATGATCTACCAGATATGCAATACTGAACCACCCCCGCCCTCCATGTTTCGCGTAGACAACCCGCCAGGTCTTGAAGCGGTGATCAAGCGTGCCATGCAAAAAGAACTGGCCACGCGCTATCAAACATGGGAAGAGTTTTCTCATGATCTTGCGCAATCGTTCCGCAATACACAACTGACAACCGAAAATGCTTCCTTTCCCGACAGTGAAAAATTTGAAGCACTTCGTGCCTTGTCGTTCTTTGCTGAGTTTTCAGATGTTGAACTATGGGAAGTTGTACGTTTTTCACGCTGGAGTGAAATCACACCACGCACTGTCATCATGAAGGATGGTGAGCCCGGCGACTTTTTTGCGTTTTTGCTGGAAGGCGAACTGAGCGTAGAAAAAAACAAGCGGCATCTGGTCACGCTTCACGCAGGCGAATGCTTTGGTGAAATGGCGATCATCCAAAAGGGGCGCCATGAGCGTGGCGCCGATGTCGTCGCAACAACGACTGCGCGAGTGGTGACTATCCCGTCACAGGCATTACAGCACAGCTCGAATGCTTGTCGAATGCACTTCTACCAGAGCTTCCTTGATGTGATTGTCGGTCGTCTGGCCGATGCAAACCGGCGGCTGGCATCGCTGTAACAGACCTCAAAAAACACCCCAGCACCTGTTCAGTGAGCGCTCGCTAAAAGATCAATGCATTTCTGCAGATCACCCGCCTCATACATCTCGGTCATGATGTCGCTCCCACCCATGAATTCGCCTGCGATGTACAACTGGGGAACCGTCGGCCAGCTAGCATAATCTTTCACGCCTTGGCGCATCTCTGGATCAGCCAATACATCTACCGTAACCATATCTTGCACGCCACACGCCTTGAGGATTTGTATCGCGCGTGAAGAAAAACCACACTGCGGAAACTGCGGTGTGCCTTTCATGAACAGCACAACGGGATTACTGGTTACAAGCTCGTGAATTTTTTTCCGGGTATCCATGGCACACTCCAAAATAATAACTGAGTAAAAAGATCAGGTATTCTAGCGGTCTGATCTTATCGGCGTCAAGCACTTATGGCATGCACATGACGACAATACCAGCTGGTATATCTCAAAAAGTCGGCGCTGGTGGTACGGCGATAATATTCAATTACCGATCCAATTTTCGGCATTCGTAGTGACCGGAATTGTTTTGTAAGGTTTCGCTAAATTTTGCGTCTGTTATTCAGTCTGAAGACTATTCGACGGAGAAAACTCTGATGCATATTTTACAAAAACCCCATATCGAACCCTCTGAAATTACCCCACAGGCACTTTATACATGCCGCCGTGATTTTTTACGACTTTCAGCGGGAATAGCCCTTGCCGGACTTCTTCCGAAAGCCCAAGCCAGGCTTGGGCCCGGCAAAGCCAGTATTTTTTCAACGACTGAAACACCCACATCGCTAAAAAATGTCACCAGCTACAACAATTTTTACGAATTTGGAACTAACAAAGAAGATCCGGCAGAGTATGCGCACACCCTGCGAACCAAGCCTTGGACGGTCTCTATCGAAGGCTTGGTAAAAAAACCGAAAATGATGGGCATGGAAGATATCCTTAAACTCGCCCCGCTGGAAGAACGGATCTATCGCCTGCGCTGCGTTGAAGGATGGAGCATGGTGATCCCTTGGCTCGGCTTTCCATTAGCGAGTTTACTCAAACAAGTCGAGCCCTTGGGTAGCGCAAAATATGTTGAGTTCATCACAGCAGTGCAACCCGACACCATGCCTGGCATACGCCGTGGCGTTCTGGATTGGCCTTATACCGAAGGCTTGCGGCTGGATGAAGCCATGCACTCACTGACGATCATAGCAACAGGGTTGTATGGAAACATATTGCCAAACCAGAATGGTGCGCCACTGCGGCTTGTAGTTCCTTGGAAATATGGCTTCAAAAGCGGGAAGTCGATTGTCAAAATTCGCTTCACTGAGAGCCAGCCTCATACAACCTGGATGAAATCAGCCCCCAGTGAATATGGCTTTTATTCCAACGTTAATCCCAATGTAGACCACCCACGATGGAGCCAAACAACTGAGCGCCGGATTGGTGAATTTTTCAAACGAAAAACATCGCCCTTTAATGGCTATGCAGACCAAGTCGCCCATCTGTATTCCGGTTTGGATTTAAGGAAATACTTTTGAAGCCGAACTGGTTAAAGTTTTTTGTCTTTACTGCCAGCTTGGCACCGCTGGGTTGGTATGTGTGGGGAATTCAAACAGACAGTCTCGGCGCAAATCCGATTGAAGCAGTCACTCGCGGGCTAGGCACTTGGGCACTAAATTTCTTGCTGATTTCACTAACCGCCACACCATTACGACACTATGCTGGCTGGACATGGCCACTGGTGATGCGGCGCATGCTGGGC
>JAUSQB010000128.1 GCA_030652715.1 Rugosibacter sp. | reverse complement strand
TGGAGATGGGGCAGCAGCAGGGCAGCTTTCCGGCGATCGTCTTCGGTGTACTGATTTGCCGTGTGCGGGCGATGAATGCCCAGGACGCCAATCTGGCCATCGGCGACAGGAAATGTCGCACCCAGCATATGGTGTATCTCGAGCCGGCGCAGCCACTCCTGATAATAAGCACTCTGCCTTTGCTCTTCCTTGGAGACGATCTCTTCGCTGGTGATCACCTGCGACAACCCTACTGCGACAGACCGCTCGACCCACAGGTCGTTGCGATGCCAGTGATCCGCCCAGGCCTGTTCGGGTGCTGCAATAACAAGATTGTCCGTGGTTTCAAGAAAGTGAACACAACCGTCATCACCATGTATTTTCACCACGGTACTGCTCGAATCAAACACCTCTGCTATGCGGGAGGCAAGCCCGGCCCAAAGCCGTTCATCCACCGCCGCATCGTAAAGATGGTCGATGATATCCGACAGTCTGCTTTCTGCGGCAACGGCTGGTGGCATCGCAATGATCCCTTCACCTAATCAGGTCAGATGGAGCACAGGGTTGAGCACTTGTTGGCTGAGAAAAGCATGGAACCCAACCTTGCCTGCGATTCAACTCGTAAATGCTTACATTAGGAACTCTGCGCCCAGGCAAGTGCGAATATAAACATAAACACATTCCAAATAGTCCTATGAAAAAAGATCAACTATCCATCCAATAACAATATTAATTGTCGCATAGAACGTTTTCGAGTTGAGCGGCACCCTCGCCAGTGGAGCGCAGTCGTGAGCGTCAGCGAGCGGTGTCCGTTAGAACGAGGCGTTCTACGGCGTAGAGTGTGGCACTCTGCGAGCCAATCTGTTATCACTATCCGACCAAAAAATCAGCACGGTTCTTTTACCTTCCTACGAAGCGCAGACTTTCGCGTCCGCATCAACGCGCGTTATTTGTACTGATTTTCGCAAGTGGGAAATGCAAGCTGCTTTCGAGCTGTTTTAGGGTAGCCAGTGGGGAAAACACCAAAAGCATTGCGAACAGGGCATCAATGGATTTTGGTTTAGGCGACATGGCCATGCAGCGGTATCACTTCCGCTCCGGTCTTGAGCTTATCCAAGTAATCCGCCCATTGCTGCATCATCTTCCGCCGTTCGACTAGGTGCGCCGTGCGGTTGTATGCCCGCCCGTTTGGGTCTCTTACCGCGTGGGCTAGTTGATGTTCAATGTAGTCAGGGCGAACCCCTAGCACCTCATCAAGTATTGTTCGTGCCATCGCTCGAAAGCCGTGCCCGCTCATTTCCTCTTTGGCGTACCCCATACGACGAAGCGCGGCCAGGATGGCGTTATCGCTCATCGGGCGGCCATTGGTTCGCGCCCCTGGGAAAACATAACGACTCTGCCCAGTCAAGGCATGCACTTCGCGCAAGATTTCCACTGCCTGAGACGAAAGCGGGACTAAATGAGGTTCACGCATTTTCATGCGCTCGGCTGCGATATTCCATTCGGCTTTATCCAAGTCGATTTCGCTCCATTCGGCTTGTCGTAGTTCGCCAGGTCGCAGGAACACCAGCGGGGCAAGTCTGAGTGCGCATTTTGTCACTAACGACCCGTTGTATCCGTCAATTGCCCGTAGCAGGGCTCCTATGGCCTGCGGGTCGGTTATCGCGGCATGATGGCTTTGCCTTACTGGGGCCAATGCACCCCGCAAATCGGCTGATATATCCCGCTCAGCCCGCCCCGTGGCGATTGCATAACGTAATACCTGTCCGCAGTTTTGCAACGCCCTGTGCGCAGTTTCTAATGCTCCTCTATTTTCCACACGGCGTAAGCATTTGAGCAATTCAGGGGCTTTGACCTCGGCTATAGGTCGGGATCCAACCCAGGGGAATATGTCCCGCTCTAATCTGCTAATGATCTTGCTGCTATGCCCTTCCGTCCATGTCGGCTGAAACTTGCCAAACCATTCACGCGCTACCACCTCGAAACTATTGGCATTTAGATTCTCTCGGGCTTGTTTTTGCGCCTTCCGATTTTCGCTAGGGTCAATGCCATCGGCTAACTGTTTGCGGGCTACATCCCGTCTTTCCCTCGCATCTTTAAGCTTGGTATCGGGGTAACCCCCTAGTGCCAAGGTCTTGCGCTTCCCTTCGTGACGATAGTCAAACCGCCATAGCTTCCCGCCAGACGGCTTCACCAAAAGATAAAGCCCCCTTTCGTATGACAGCTTGTAAGGCTTCGCCTGCGGCTTGGCGTTTCTCGTTTCAATATCTGACAACATGACGGTACACCCTTCCATAGAATGACGGTATACCGTCAAAAATGACGGTATGTCAATAAACGGTTTGTTATGTCTTGGGACAAACTTTGCCATTGGCTCAATGTCTCTTGCTGCGTATATGGCTTAACCATATGGGTTTGACGGCATATCTTGGGACGTTATGAGGCAAAGAAAAAGGCCACCCGGAGGTGGCCTTAAGTTTGAAATGGTGGAGGCGGCGGGAATTGAACCCGC
>JAUSQB010000111.1 GCA_030652715.1 Rugosibacter sp. | reverse complement strand
TACATCAAGCGCGTGGTCGGCCTGCCAGGAGATCATGTGGAATACCGCAACAAAAAACTGGTCATCAATGGACAGGAAGTAAAACTTGAAAGCGCGGGAGACTATCTTGATCCTGCACGTTTGTATTACACGCCGCGTTTTAAAGAAGCCTTGGGCAACGTACAGCATTCTGTGCTTATCGATCCTGATGCGTCAGGTTTTGTGCGGCCGATTGTGAGTTTCCCGAATAGTGATCAATGCCACTACAATAATGATGGCATAAGCTGTCAGGTACCGATCGGGCATTATTTTGTCATGGGTGATAATCGTGATAATTCCCAGGATAGCCGTTTCTGGGGTTTTGTTCCTGATCAAAACCTGGTAGGAAAAGCATTTTTTATCTGGTTTAATTTTGGCGATTTACAACGTATCGGCCGTTTTCATTAGGAGAGAAAATGAAACTTCAGCGTGGTGTAAGTCTCAATGGCATGATGATAGGCAGCGTGATTTTTGCAGTTCTCGCTTTGCTGACGATGAAAGTATTGCCTGAATGGATTGAATACGGAAAAATCCTCAAGATAGTCAAAGCAACCGCAGCAGATAGCACTTTGAAAGATGCAGCAATACGTGATGTGCGTGCGGCGTACGATAAACGTGCCGATATTGACGTCATTAAAAGCGTAACTGCGCAAGATATCGAGGTAAATAAGGAAAGTGGGGAGCTAGTTATTTCTTTTGCGTACACAAAGAAAATTCCCTTGTTTTATAACGTCAGCCTGGTCTTTGATTTTGAGGGTAGCAGCGCGAATAAATGAAGCTTAAGGCGGTAGAAGCTTCCCTGGGGCATCAATTTATCCATCCAGAGTTTCTCCGGCAGGCGCTGACTCATCGAAGCTTTGGTGTGCCGCATAATGAACGCCTGGAGTTTCTTGGCGACTCGATACTGAATTGCGCCATTGCGCACGCCCTGTTTCTGCGCTATACAAGATGTACTGAGGGTGAGCTATCCCGCTTGAGGGCGAGCCTGGTGCGTCAGGAAACCCTTGCTGAAATTGCACGGAGCATTCGGTTGGGGGAGTATTTGCGCTTGGGCGAAGGGGAGATGAAAAGCGGTGGCTCTAGCCGCCCGTCAATGCTGGCTGATGCCTTGGAAGCCGTGTTTGCGGCAGTTTTCCTTGATGCGGGGTTTATTGCCGCACAACAGGTTATTGACCATCTTTTTACTCCATGGATTTTGCGTATCGATCCGAAAAAATCAGGGAAAGACCCTAAAACTGCCTTGCAGGAATTAATGCAAGGGCGTCATTTATCCTTGCCGAGTTATTCGTTAATTAACCTGCGTGGCGAAGCGCACGCACAGGAATTTGAAGTGTCATGTGCCGTTGCTGCGCTGAATATTTCGTGCGTTGGCAAAGGCAGTAGTCGCCGCATCGCTGAACAAGAAGCCGCTCGTTTGGCACTCACCCGGATTGACATAATAAAGAATGAATGAAAATTTTCGTACTGGTTACTTAGCGGTGATTGGCCGCCCTAATGTGGGCAAATCAACGCTGATGAATTGTCTGGTGGGTGCCAAGGTGAGCATCACCTCAAGGAAGGCACAAACCACGCGCCACCGCATTCACGGTGTCTTGACCACGGCAGACAATCAATTTATTTTTGTCGATACGCCAGGTTTTCAAACATCGCACACGAATGCGCTTAACCGGTTGATGAATCGCAGCGTCACTTCGTCATTTGCCGATGTAGATGTGATTTTGCTGGTGATTGAAGCAGGGCGCTGGGGGGCGGGTGAAGAAGCGCTCATGGCCATGCTGCCGACAGAAAAGCCGATTATTCTGGTGATCAATAAAATCGACCGTTTGGCTGACAAAGGAAAATTGCTGCCATTTATCGCGCAAGTTTCAGCCCTGCACACCTTTAGCGAGATCGTGCCGCTGTCTGCCGAAAAAGGCATGGGTACGGAGACATTGTTATCGGCTGTCGCCACTTATTTGCCCGTAATGCCCCCGGTGTTTGAGGCGGATGACATCACGGATCGATCCGAACGCTTTCTCGCTTCAGAGATTCTGCGTGAAAAATTGTTCCGCAATCTTGGCGAAGAACTGCCTTATGGCTTGGCGGTCGAGATCGAGAAGTTTGAGCAAGAGGGCGAGTTGCGGCGTATTTTTGCGGCGATCATTGTTGATCGGTCAGCCCATAAAGTCATGGTCATTGGCAAGGAGGGAGAACGGCTGAAACGCATTTCAACCGATGCCCGCAAAGACATGGAAAAACTTTTTGGCGGCAAGGTTTGGCTGGAAACCTGGATCAAGGTAAAAACCGGCTGGGCCGATGATGAACGCGCTTTGAAGTCTTTGGGCTACGAGTAACGCGGTGAGTGGAAAACAACGCATTGATGAGCAACGCGCCTTTGTATTGCACCTTTATCCGTATAGCGAAACCAGTTTAGTCGTCGATGCTTTTTCCCGTGACCATGGGCGTTTGGCGCTACTGGCACGTGGTGCTCGACGGCCACGTTCCGCCATGCGCGGATTGCTGATGGCATTCCAGCCGTTGGAACTTGGCTGGTTCGGGGCAGGGGAGGTCAAAACGCTGGCCAAGGCCGAATGGATAGGCGGCATGCCATTATTAGGCGGGCGCTGCTTGTTGCTGGGCTATTACCTCAATGAATTATTAGTCAAGATGCTGCCACGGGAAGACCCGCATGGTGTGCTGTTTGACGCTTACAGTGCGGCACTGCATGCGCTGGCTCTCGGCGGAGCGGATGCGCCCGAGTTGAGGCGGTTCGAGAAGACACTGCTCAAGGAATTAGGCTACGGCGTGACGCTGGATCGCGAGGCGGTCACGGGTGAGCAGATCATTGCCCAAGCGCAGTATGCTTTTCAGGTTGAACGCGGGCCTGTGCGAAAAGTCGGCGCTGATGATACGGCGAATATGAGTGTTTTACGTGGTAAAACGCTGCTCGATATGGTTGCGGACGACTATACCGATCCGCAAACACGGCTGGAGAGCAAGATGCTGATGCGCCAACTGATTGCGCATCATCTGGGAGGAAAACCGCTGCAATCGCGGCGGGTCTTTATGGAGTTGCAAGAACTGTGATCAAGCTGGGTGTGAATATCGATCATGTCGCCACGATTCGTCAGGCGCGACAAACTTATGAGCCAGATCCCGTATGGGCGGCAGTTGAAGCGCAACTCGGCGGTGCGGATGGCATCACAGTGCATCTGCGCGAAGATCGGCGGCATATTCAGGATCACGATGTGCGCCGCTTGCGCGAGCTCACACACATCAAGTTAAACCTTGAAATGGCCGCAACCGAAGAAATGGTTTCTATTGCCTGTGCCATCAAGCCTGAAATGGCCATGCTGGTGCCCGAAGGGCGGCATGAAGTCACGACCGAGGGCGGATTGAATGTCGCTGAGCAGGAGCAGCGCTTGCACACGGTTGTTTCTCGTCTGGCTCAAGCGGGTATTCAGACCAGTGTGTTTATTGATGCTGAATTAGTCCAAGTTGCCGCTGCGGCGCGTATCGGTGTGCATGTGTGCGAACTGCATACCGGACCCTATGCACTGGCATTTCATGCACAAGGACGTGATGAAGACAACCCAGCCGTTAAGGTTGAACTGGCAAAACTTCGCGCAGCGGGTGAAGCGATTTCCAGTGCAGGCATGCGGCTAAATGCCGGGCACGCGCTTAACTACATTAACGTGCAGCCTATTGCTGCACTACCGGACATTCGTGAATTGCATATTGGTCACGCCATTGTCAGCCGAGCTGTTTTTGTGGGCATGCGAGAAGCAGTGCGTGAAATGAAAAACCTCATTAACTAAATACATCGCCCATGATCTTTGGTATAGGCACTGATATCGTCGCAATTAAACGCATGGCCGAGTTGTGGCAGCGCCATGGCGAACGAGCTTTGCAAAAGATTTTAGCGCCAGATGAACGTACTGCCTGCGCTGCCAGTCAAGACCCGGCCCGTGTGCTTGCCAAACGATTTGCTGCCAAAGAAGCCTTGGGCAAGGCCTTGGGTACAGGCATACGCTCCCCTTTGGTTTTGCCTGAAATCAGTATCACGCATGATGCACTGGGCAAACCCGGCTTTGTTTTTTCTTCATCCCTTGCCGCTTATTTTGCTCAGCGAAATATGACGGCCCATCTTTCAATTAGCGACGAACACGATTACGCCGTCGCATTTGTTTTACTGGAAACGCCATGAAAACACTTTCAGCACAACCTCTTGGCCCCTTGATGATAGACATTGAAGGACATGTGCTGACTGCGCGGGATGATGAGCGGTTGACACATCCATTAGTCGGCGGGGTAATACTTTTCACGCGCAACTATCGTGACCGTCAACAACTCGCCGAGTTGTGTGCAAAGATTCATGCCCTGCGCACACCGCGTTTATTGATTGCCATTGATCACGAAGGTGGCCGCGTTCAGCGCTGCCGGGATGACTTCAGCCTGATACCCGCCATGCGAAAGTTGGGCACCTTGTGGGACACCGATGCAACAGGCGCTTGTGAAGCGGCGCGTACCATCGGTTATTTGCTTGCTGCTGAACTGCGTCAGTGCGGCGTTGATTTCTCGTTCACCCCCGTGCTTGATCTTGATTGGAGGCGAAGCGGGGTTATTGGCGACCGCGCCTTCCACCGCAATCCTCAGGCGGTAATTGAACTTGCTGGCGCACTGATTAATGGATTGCAGTCGGCGGGCATGCGCTGTTGCGGCAAACACTTTCCTGGCCACGGCTGGGTTACTGCGGATTCTCATGTAGCTATTCCGGTGGATGAGCGCGTGTTATCTGACATGCGCGAGGACTTGATGCCGTATCAGCACCTTGTACTGGATGCCATCATGCCCGCGCATGTCATTTATCCGCAAGTCGATTCACGGCCTGCCGGTTTTTCTCCGGTGTGGATCAATAAATTACGTAATGAGTTTGCCTTTGATGGTGTTATTTTCAGCGACGATCTATCGATGGAAGGCGCCAGTGTGGCCGGGAATATTGTCGACCGAGCCAATGCGGCCTGGACAGCCGGATGCGATGTACTGCTGGTGTGCAATGCGCCCGATGACGTAGGCATCTTGTTAGCGACCTGGCAGCCGGGACATGCATCTGGCACTCGAGCGCTTAGCCGACTTGTGCCGGATGAACCCTGGCAGCAGGATGAGCACTGCTATGCCAGTGGGATTGCAGCCATTGAACAATTAGCGGCGTAGGATAGCCTTATACCGCGATATGGCATTAGAACAAGTTTTTCGGGTTAAATATTAAAAAAACACTTTCAGGAGGCATCAGAATGGATTTGCAAAAAATGCTGCAAGAAAAAACGGCAACTGCGGCTGCGGTTGCCAGCATCGTTCAATCAGGCTGGTCGGTCGATTACGGTGCCTCGCTTAATCAGCCGGATGTGTTTGATGCTGCACTGGCAGAACGTAAACTCCAGCTAGAGGATGTGCGTATCAGAAGCATTCTGACCATGAAGCCTCGCAAAGTGTTGGAAGTTGATCCTGAGCAACGTCATTTTCATGGCGAGAGCTGGCATTTTTCTGCGCATGACCGCAAGTCATATGACAATGGTGTAGCCAGCTACATCCCCTTTAACTTTGGTGAAGGCCCAAGGTTGTATCAGGATTATCTGGATGTGGATATTGCTGTCATTAAAACCACACCCATGGATCGACATGGTTATTTCAACTTCGGTGCATCGAACTGCTATGTGCGCGCCTTATGCGACAAAGCCCGACGTGTGGTGGTAGAAACCAGCACTGAGCTACCTACGTGCTACGGCCTGGAAAATGTCATTCATATCTCGGAAGTCGATGCGGTTATTCAAGGCGATAACGCCCCCTTGACCGAATTGCCCAGTGCGCCTGTGACAGATGTTGATATCAAAGTGGCAAACTTGATCATTCCGGAAATAGAAGATGGCGCATGCCTGCAGATTGGTATCGGCGGCATGCCCAATGCGGTTTGCGGTGCCCTGGCCCATGCGCCCGTTAAAAATCTTGGCGTTCATACCGAGATGTTTGTTGATGGGATGGTCGATCTGGTGACAGCAGGAAAGGTGACAGGTGCGTGTAAAAGCACCTATCGTGGCAAGATAGTTTTCACCTTTGCTTTAGGATCAAAGAGCACATATGACTTCCTTGACGGCAATGAAATGTGCATGAGCTTGCCGGTGAATGAGACAAATCTCACGGAAAATATTGCGCGTAACCGCAAGGTGGTCTCTATTAACAACGCGATGCAGATTGATCTGATGGGGCAGGTAGCGTCCGAGAGCGCAGGCTTCAAACATCGGACAGGTACAGGCGGGCAGCTACAGTTTGTACGTGGTGCGTTCATGTCAGAAGGCGGTAAATCCTTCATGTGTCTATCTTCTCGCTACATGAAAGGTGATCAACCACGTTCACGCATTGTGGCAGGGCACCCGCCTGGCACCGTAATCACCACGCCGCGCACCGATGTCATGTATGTAGTGACAGAGTATGGGATGGTTAACCTCAAAGGAAAAAGCATTCCAGAACGCGTGAATGCCCTTATCAGCATTGCTCACCCGGATGATCACGAATCGCTCGAAAAGCAGGCGCGGACAAGTGGCTTGCTCCCACGACGGTTTCTTTAAAGGGTAGGGCACGGGAGTGCAGCATTTTTATGGTTCGCGTTATGGAAATGGCGTAGGATGAAAGTGTCAGACAGGTTTTTTCTGTCTGGCATAGCAGGAGAGGATCGTCTTTACTTCGAACAAAAGTCTGAGGAGACTGACATGAGCGAACAAAATGTTTCTACCCTCCAAGCAGAACACGCTATTTCTATTCGACAAGTAGGTTTGCTAAGTCCATTCCGCTGGTTGCGTCAGGGGTGGGACGATATGCGATATAGCCTGACAGCCAGCCTGGGGCATGGCCTGATCATCACCGCCATGGGATGGGTGGTGGTGATGTTCACAAGCAATCACCTCTATTTGTTCGCCGCAGCCGTTTCCGGCTTTCTGCTGGTTAGCCCACTCATGGCAGCCGGCCTGTATGAACTCTCCCGCCGCAAAGAATCTGGCCAGCCTGTGAGTTTCGAGTTGTCCTTGAATGGCTTAAGGGTCAATGCCCACCGATTAGCTGGACTAGCCGTGCTTCTTGTGCTGTCTATCATTATCTGGTTTGGTCTGTCTGCCGTGATTTTCAAGGATTATTTCCATGGCGAACTTCCAGCCGCAAGTGGTGCCATTTATCAGACCAGCTGGATTACATCCGGAGGCACTCCCTTCCTGTTGACCTATGGCGCTGTAGGAGGCGTCATCGCTGCTGGGGTTTTTATACTTACCGCAGTCTCTATCCCGATGATAATGGATCGATCCACAGATTTAATTACCGCCATGACGACCAGTGTCAGGACGGTTATGGCGAACGTTCCAGCGATGTTCTTATGGGCCGCTTTGCTGGTGACACTAACTGCTATCGGGTTTGCAACCTGGCTGTGGGGCATGATAGTAATCATTCCCTTGCTGGGGCATGCCACGTGGCATGCTTATCGCGATACTGTGGGATAGCTGACTGCTGTTATGTGCAATGCAAGCGCCGCAGCAGGTACTAGTCTTTCTGACTTGACGTTACTTTGATCTTTAATTTTACATAATGCAAATTATGCGAACCGCGTACGGCGTTTAAAAAGGCCACCACTGCCGCCCTGATCGTTGCCAAGACCAGCGGAAAAAGCGAACGCCAGCGTGCTGGCCAATAGGATGGCGATATTGGCTGCACGCGAAAGAAAAGACTTCCAGAATTCCCGCCTGACGGGATTTTTTTCGCGCTGGGCTTCCAGATCGGCTACCACCTGCGCGGGGTCGATCTCTAGCGTGATGGCCAGCCAATAGGCTACAGATAGCGGCACGGCGCGTTTTTCTGTTCTCATTCCCGGAAGCTGTCCATTAGGAATATTCATTTTTTTCGCTAGCTCGTAATCTGATTTTATGGCTAGCTTTTTCTTGGCGGCGTCTAGGTAGTCGGTTGTTTTCATGGTTTCTGTTCCTTCGTTATTTCGTGGCGAACGATACCCTCAAAAATGATGGTTGACAACACCTCTAATTTGAGGCTATCTTTCGTCTGCCCTCAATTTTGAGGGTAACTTACGCAAGGAGCAAGGCGAAATGTCTATCAAAATCGAAGTGTCATCGGCTGAAGTCCTCACTAAATCTGGCATTGCTGCTAAGACGGGCAAGCCCTACACCATCCGCGAACAGGAAGCCTACGCGCACACGGTCAGTCAGGACGGCACCCCGCAGAAGTACCCTTCTCGTATCAAGGTCATGCTTAAAGACAATCAGCAGCCCTACGCGCCCGGTTTTTACACCATTGCGCCTGAATCGTTCTTTGTTGATCGGTTTGATTCTCTGGATATTGGGCTGATTCTTCGTCCTATCAATGCGGCTGCTGTAAAGGCTGCTTAGGTGTCACTTGGCGGCAGTCTCAAGCCGGTGCGGTGTTCCTCTTGCCTCTTGGCAGTGCCAACACCTCCTGTTTACGGTGTTCATTTGATCAAGTGCGTGCGAACCGCTCTTAAAAAGAACCCTTTTGATGGCTGTCGCTTTTTCCTTCCTCCCGGTACTGGTTATGAATATCCGATTTGGTCGCCTCGGAATCGTTCTTTTGAAAAAGTCTCTTCGCCGGTGCGTTTGGTTTTTGATCCTCGGTTTTAGGGGAGATTTGATATGCCGGACATAAAGAATGATTTGTTAGCGGTTTTTTGCAGAGGATACGGATGAAAACCAATGTGGTGTGGCTGAGTGGTGGCAAGGACAGCACGGCGATGGCGCTGCGGCTTGCCGAGCTAGACCCTGATACGGACTGGCGCTATGTGTGCACGCCGACCGGGGACGAGTTGCCTGATGTGCTGCTGCATTGGGCCAAGCTGGAAATATTGCTAGGGAAGTCTATTGAGAAAGTGCGTCACAAGCTGACGCTTAACGAAATGATTGCCGAATTTAACGCGCTGCCAAGCTGGCGGATGCGGTGGTGCACCAGGATGTTGAAGATTGATACGGCGAAGGCGTGGTACAAGAAAAACGCGCCGTGCGTTGCTTACGTTGGGCTGCGAGCGGATGAGCCGGAACGGGAAGGCGGGATTTTCGGCGGCGAGATAGAACAGCGCTACCCAATGCGCGAATGGGGGTGGGGTTTGGCCGAAGTGTGGCGCTACTTGATGGAGCGCGGCGTGCAGATACCGCAGCGGACAGACTGCGCACGGTGCCCTTATCAGAGGCTGGGTGATTGGTGGGAACTTTGGAAAGAGCACCCGAGCTATTACGCCAGTGCGGAAGCGCAGGAGGATGCCGTGGGCCACACTTTCCGCAGCGATCAGCGCGACACTTGGCCAGCAGATTTGAAGGGGCTGCGCTTGCGGTTTGAGCGTGGCGATGTGCCACGAGGCGTAGATCTGAACGGCGATTTATTCGGGCGGCGGGAAGTGTGCCGGGCGTGCAGCCTGTGAGCGGCTCGGCGTGGTTTGGTTTCGGTCAATGATGGGGGAGCGTTGTTATGACTTTTGTTATAACTGAAACGTCCGGGTCCTATGTAATACCCGGACAAGGTGCCATGGGTGGCACTCTTAACTCAAAAAACCTGTCTTACGATGGTCTTTTAATTGATTGGCTGACCTTGAGAATTCCGCTTGATTCGGTCGGTAAAGCGGTTTTTGATCGAGTGCAGGAATGCTTAGGCTCGGTTGTCTGTACTGACTCGGACGGTGTGATTAAGTGGGAGAAGCGTCAACTTGACGTTGAGAAATTGCGATCGGATTCGATGGGGCTTTACTGGGCTGCTCAGTCTGACGGAAAAAAAGATTATTTGGTCATTGCAGCATCTCCTGCTTCTTTGACGTCAAAGGTTAATGTATTTGGGCACTTGGATATTCGGAAGGGTGCAGAAGTCCTTAGAGCGGTCGCGGTAAAGGCTTTAAATTGTGTTCTTCCTCCTTTGGAGCTTTGGCAGTGTCGCCGTATTGATATTACAGGTAATTATGTTTTGCCT
>JAUSQB010000096.1 GCA_030652715.1 Rugosibacter sp. | reverse complement strand
ACGGTCAAGCGCATCCAGCAAGCCAATCATGCCGTTCTGGATCAGATCATCAACATCAACACTGGCCGGTAACTTGGCCAGTAAATGGAAAGCCATTCGTTTTACAAGCGGTGCATACTGAGCAGCCTGCTGTTCTTTGGTAAGGACGCCTTGAGCGGTGTACATTCGTATCACTTGGTTCATCAATAACGCACTGACTATAGCATCGACTAGCCGGTGGTGGCCGCAACAGATGCTTACGAAAACAGTCTGAATGCAGACTCATCGTTGCACTCCCCAACCGGCACCAACCGGCTTTGCAAAGCACCTGCGAGATTGTCATCCCCTGACACACCGCCTGATACACGCGTGCTGCCCAGATAATTCAAGGCAATATTCAGATGCGAATATGCCGTATTGCGCATGTTGTTGAATATCACCTGCGCTTCCTGCTCTGTCCGCGCTTTAGTAATTGCCACATGAAAACCATCACGTCCACGCTGTTGCGACAAACGCTTTATCAATGCGTAGGCCCGAGTAATGGCCGAACCCTCGGCTGCGGCCACTACTACCAGATGGGGCATGGCCAGCGCCAAGGGCGAAAGATGCTGATCATGGCGCACCGCACAATTCGCCAGAAGAAATGCACACCCCTCCTGCAACTGTTTCAAGGCAGCGCTCAACCGCCCCGCAGCGGCTGTATTCGCTTGCGGAGGTGTGGCAGCAAATTGCGTAGCCGACATGATGCTCAGACAGGGGGCCACAGGCTGCACCAGATGTTCGATCAACATATTACCCTGTGCCAAAGCCAGCAAATCGTGCCGTGGCTTGACACCCAGAGTGGCATGCACATTATCTGCGCCAGCATGCTCATCAATGATCACTACCCCCTGCCCTGTTTCCGCCAGTGCAACGGCTGTACGTACCAAAAGCGCTGTGCGACCGCAGGCTTCACGTCCCGAAACGAAAGCCACCGTCTGCGCCTTGCGAGTGCCAAACAGACGCCGTAACCCGGCAGCCTGATCAACGCCAGCAGTCAATGCCGGAGAAAGGGATTCAAGCAACCGCAATCCCCTGTTCCATTGCCTGAGTCATCTCCTGCTGTGACATGAATCTCAGGGCAATTTCCTCCTTGCGCAAGGTATGCGCCGTCTCACCAGCGCCGACTTTAAAGGCGCGATGCAGCAGATAGTTACGGTTGGGCAGGTGAAGGTCTTCCGGGACACGCTGACCATTGGCGACATAACTCAAGGTCAGCCCGTGCCGCACAATGCAATCAATGGAGGGTGCCAGCGCCGTAGCTTCATCCACTTTGGTCAGAATACACCCAGCCAAATCCTCGCCACCATAAGCGCGAACAATATCATCAAGCATATCACCACGACTGCCGGCATTCAGCAACAATAGTCGATTGACTTCGCCAGAGCGGGTCAGCATCGCCGCTTGATCAGCCACCATGCGGTCCCGCTGGCTCATGCCGGCGGTATCAATCAATACCATGTGTTTATCACGCAAGCCATCAAGCGTTCGTTGCAAATCTGCGCCATCGCGCACTATGAATACAGGCACACCCAGAATGCGGCCATAGATGCGTAACTGCTCGTGAGCGCCAATGCGATAACTATCGGTTGTCACCAGTGCCAGCCGCTCCGCCCCATGACGTACCACACAGCGTGCTGCCAGCTTGGCTGCGGTCGTCGTCTTGCCCGCACCTGTGGGACCAACCAAAGCATAAATTCCGCCGCGATCAATAAAATCAGCTTCAGAAGACAGCGTGCGCAAGCGTCGATTAACGGCAGCAGTGAGCCATTTACGACCATCCTCCTGGCTCAAGTCAGCCGGTATTTTCTGCACCAAATGGCGCGCCAAGCTACCGGAAAATCCAGCAGTAAGCATTTCACCCAGAAGCAAAGCGCTCATCGGATTGTCCCGCGCTATTTCACCCCAGGCAAAACCTGCCAGCTGATGCTCAAGCAATTTCTTGATCGCCCGCATCTCATCCAGCAACTGCGTTGCCGACGATGGGTCTTCATGCGTTGCCGCAGGCAAGGGCATGGCGCTTCCCTTACCGTCAGGCTGCGATTGCGCTTGCAAGGAGGGCACTGCCTCACCTGCTGCAGGAGATGATGGCTGCCCGAACATCTGCGGATTGCCCGCAAAAGAACCCAATGGCGACCACGGCCGCACAATGGGCGGCTCACGACGTATCTCCTGTCGTGCGGAAGATAAAGTCACTGTGTAATCATCGTCTTCCGGGGGGAGTTGCTCTGGCATCAAAGTCTTGGACAACGGCTTGGCGGGTGTTGCTAGGGGAGACGGTGCAGCAGGGTTTCTTGCTTTCGGCTGCATCTGTTGCGAAATGGCGTCAAGACTCTCTGGCGACATGGCAACAATCTCGACCCCATTTTCCACAGCACGATTTGAAATCACCACAGCATCCGGCCCCAATGCGTCTTTCACACGTCGCAGACAGTCACGCGCGGTCACACCAAAAAAACGATTTACAGTCATTTGCTTGCTCCAAGAAGAACGGTTTGCAGTCATTTGCTTGCCCCGATGAGAGTAGTTACTTTAATAATTTTCGAGTCCGGCACTTCAACATTGGCAATCACCTTGAGTTGCGGCACGGCTCGACGCAAAAACCGTGACAAAAGCCAGCGTAAATTTCCCGGCACCAATAATACCGGGGGCAGGCCCAAATCTTCCTGGTGCTGGGCAGCGGCGGCCGTCTCTCGCAATAGCGTATCCGCCAAACCCGGCTCAATGCCGCCCGCATCCCCCCCACCTTGCAATGCCTGCGCCAAGAGTCTCTCCAATCCAGGCTCTAAGGCCATGACCTGCATTTCATTACCCATCGGATATATCTGCTGCACAATGGCACGGCCAAGCGCGATACGCACCTGCGTGGTTAACTCCAGCGGGTCTTGTGTCCGCGGTGCCTGTTCTGCCAGAATCTCAATGATGGTGCGCATATCGCGAATATTCACACTCTCTTCGAGCAGATTTTGCAATACCCGCTGCAACACGCCCAGGGGCAGCAGCTTGGGCACCAGTTCCTCGACCAGCTTGGGTGACTCGCTAACCAGATGATCCAGCAGCGCCTGCGTTTCCTGGCGACCCAGCAATTCTGTCGCATGCGACAGAA
>JAUSQB010000070.1 GCA_030652715.1 Rugosibacter sp. | reverse complement strand
GCCGCGATCTCGCTCATGATATCGGTCACCCGCTTCACCGAGGTTACAATCTCCTGCATCGTCTTCCCAGCCTCATCCACCAGCTTGGTCCCGATATCCACCTTGTCCACAGAGTCCCCGATCAGTACCTTGATTTCCTTTGCTGCCGCTGCACTGCGCTGTGCCAGACTCCTCACTTCACTGGCCACTACCGCAAAACCACGCCCTTGTTCCCCCGCGCGCGCCGCCTCCACTGCGGCATTGAGCGCAAGGATGTTGGTCTGAAATGCAATGCCGTCGATCACACTGATAATGTCTACGATTTTCTTTGACGATTCGTTGATGGAGGACATGGTGGTAACCACCTGCCCGACCACCTGGCCGCCCTTGACGGCCACATCCGAAGCGCTTGCCGCCAGTTGATTCGCCTGTTTCGCGTTATCCGAGTTCTGCTTCACCGTGCTGGTGAGCTCCTCCATCGAAGAGGCCGTCTCCTCCAGGCTCGATGCCTGCTCTTCCGTGCGCTGACTCAAATCCGCATTGCCCGAGGCGATCTGCTTTGAAGCTGTGGAGATGGCATCGGTGCCCTCCCTGACTTCGGTCACGATCCCCTTCAGGTTTTCATTCATCTCCTTCAACGCGCCAATCAACACACCCAGCTCGTCGGTCGAGCCGGGCTCGATGCGACCCGTTAAATCGCCCGCCGCAATCTGGCGCGTAATCTTGAGCGCTGCTTCGAGCGGCACCAGAGTGCTGCGCCGCAGAACTGCAAAGATACCAATGAGCAGACATGCCCCCAAGACCGTCACGACCCAGAAAACATTTTGCAGAAAGCCCACGGCAGCGGCGACCGCAGGGCCGAACCTTACCCCAGTGTCGAGAAGTTCGGCAAAATCCGGCTTGAGCTTGGCGACAAGCGTCTGTGTCACCTCCTGCCCCGGCTCGGTCTCTATGATCTCGCGCATGCGTGACAGATCTTGTATAGCCTTTCTCGGCAAATCAAGCACTATGCCGTGACCAACCACCCGAAAAAATGCCCTTTCTATCCAGAATAGCTCGGTTCCTGCCGACTCAGCCAGATCTTTGTCGCGGGCGATGTGCGCCAGCAAGTCGGCTCGCGACACAGTCGCAGCGAGCGGCGTGCCTTGCTCTACCGCATCAAGCGCACGGCGTAGCTCCATGTTCTCCGCAAGATACATACGCTCAAGATGATAGAAGAGCGCGCCCTTGCTCAAGTAACGCACTCCTGCGAGATTCGAAAGCGATATGACAATTACCAGAAAGAATCCGACAGCGTACTTTTGCTTCAGCGATAATCTATCCATCATTTATTTCACCGCTCCTTTTCCATTAGGGAAGTTTTTCCGTTATAGCGCAAGAGTCTAGCCGGGATTTATCTCTTTTATGCATGGGTCTCTTGCCAGCGCCCATTACTCGCCTGCTTCGCTGCGAAAGACAGAATCGGAAGGCGCATGGAGCATGCATAAACGGCCATTTCCGGTATGCTGCGGTTCTCGATATCAACAGCATAGCGTTCATAAAATGGATGCTGCCCACATGGCGAAACAACAAACCGCTGTGCGATAGCAGGCATAAAACTACTACTGAGCATAACAGGAGGAAGAGTTATCGGCGTGTCAATTGAATCACGCCCTGAGCAACCCGTTGCGAGCCAAGCACTGAAGAATCGATCCCCTCCGTATACTCAACCACGGTATACGCATCAAACCCGTTCTGCCGCATGAGCTCCTTGGCGCGCTGTTGAAATACGACTCGCGCCTCGCCTGCACCACCGGAATAGACACGCTTCATCTTCAACGATAAATGGTAGTAACGGTCTGGAAAGCTGGCTTGTTCAATTTCCCAATTGGGGGCCAAAGGATCGAGAATCAGCCAGGCCGCACCGGCGTACAAGCCCCACACCACTACCCTTTCCAAGGGAATTTGCAGTGATTTGGAGATATTCAGATCGGTGTCTGGAAGAAGCGGGCCCTGCGCGGGCAGATTACCGCTAAGGCCTGTTGCCCCAGGATAATGGCGCAAACCACAGCCTGCCAATCCGCAAGCCAGCGTAAAGACAAACGCCAGAAAAAGTCGGCGCTGGCGAGACGGCAAGATCACAGGTAATTGAACAGCGAAAGCTGTGCAATCTTGACAAATGACTGCTGTGCCGCCTGCAAGTCGGTCTGTTTACGCATGAGGTCTGAAATTGCCTTGGCATAATCGAGATCTTGCAGGCTGGACAGGGTCTGCTGGTATTGCAGATTGATATCTTCGTTCAGGTTGCCTAGCGACTCGATTTCATTCATGCGCGAACCAATTTGGTCGCGAATACGCAGAATATTGTCGCTGGCTTGATCGAGGTTGATCAGTGCAAAACCAATTTCATTACCGAGTTTGGCATTAGCGGCAGGCGTATCCGCCGGTGCTTCGAGCGCACCAATCAGATTCGCCAGCGTGACAAAGATACTTTGTGATGTGCTGGGTACTATGGTGAAGCTGTCTCCCTCCGCAGGCGCGCCAGTCAGAGTGACGCTTGCACCAAGATCGAAGGACGATTCAGTCCCTTGGGACTTCAGCACAATCGGTTGCCCCTCCTGGAATACGCGCTGCCCCGTGGTAGCCGTAGGAGGAAGAACCGGTGGCAACCCCGTCAGCAGAGAGTTATTGAGATTCGAACTCGCTGGATCCGTGTCAATGATGTCGTAATACGTTACTGGTGGCGCGACCGTCGTATCGGCACTGAAAACAATGTCGTAATTCTTGGATGCAAGCGAATTCCAGGTTGCCGGGTTGATCACCGCACCGGACGTAATAACCCCCGTGCCAGTATTGCCGCTGGCATAGTCGGTAGAAAAATAGCCGTTGCCGTTCTTGATGCGCTTGAATACGTCATTGCCGGAATCGCTCACGTCGAGAAAACGTGTTGGCGAAACTTGCAGAGTACGCCGACCATCATCGCCCTGATAGACAATTTCATTGCCGACAAGAAGATCATCGATCGAACCGCCAAAGGGCGTAACCGAACTCATATACCCGGCAAAGATATGGTTGCCCGTGCCATCGGTGGCATTGGCGATACCAAGCATTTCATCAAAGCGCGAGCGCAACTCGATGGCGATGGACTTGCGATCACTCGCAGAAAGGGTAGCGTTGCCACTTTGCACCGCCAGCTCGCGTACCCGCGTCAGCAATCCGCTAGCACTCGTCAACTGCACCTCTTCCAACCCCAGAGCAAAACTGGCGTAACTCTGATTCTGCTTGAACTGTGCAATAACATCGCTGGCTTGTGTCACCTCCAGCGCGCGCGCCGCAACCACCGGGTCATCACCCGGCGTCAGAATCCGTCGACCGCTGGATATCTGCTGCTGCAAATGCAGGAGCGAGGCCGTTTGCCGATTCATGGCGGACACTCCCGCATCGAAAATCATTCCACTACTGACACGCATGGGACGCTCCTTCTGTTTCTATGAGTACCGCATTAGCGGCCGAGTGCAAGAATTTCATCGAATACCTTACTGGCTATTTGCAACACTTTGGCGGACGCCTGATACGCCTGCTGGTAACGCAATAAATTGGCGGCCTCCTCATCCAGATTGACGCCAGAGAGCGACTGCAATGCCCGCGTGGCATGATCAGCCAGCCCCTGCTGGGCAGCGCCAATCGCCTCCACTTCGTTGGTCTTGCTGCCAACAGCGCTAACAATCTGTGCATAGGACGACTGATAAGATGCCGTCGGGCCGGTAGTCGCCCCCCCCCCCATGGTGTTGCGCGTTTGCAGTGCACCGAGCAAAGCGGCATTGCGATTGTCGGCAATCCCATTGGCATTGGCTTCTATGGCAAACCTATCGCCTGTCGCCGGGACGCCGATGATCTGTGTTGTCCAGCCGTTATATGAGATATCTGCACCTGCAACATAGGCCACGCCGCTGGCGAGCACCACCGAACTGGTTTCATCCAGCACATCAAAAGTTGTTGCACTGGTGAAGGTAATCGTCACTTTGTTCTGCAAATCGGAATTAGTCGGTGACGGTGCGTTTACTGCTCCCGCACCGATGCTGGCTGTGCCGACGTTAGTCAGCGCTGTTGCTGTACGTATCGGCGCGGCAGCGGCGATCTGGCGCGCATCCGACAACGCAACAGAAATATTTCCGGCCCCACCGCGCGTGGGTTGAATCAATATGCTGTCGTTGGCATCGGGAGACCATGCCCCCGCATCAATTGTCATGCCATCTACGGTCTGTGGCAGGGTAGTGAAGGTTTGCACCTGATTGTCGGAAAGGCGCGTCAACCGATAGTTGCCGCTCAAAAAACTGAGTCGATAATCGCTACTGGTGAGCTGGTCGATTGTTGTCGCATCAATACTCACCGCTGGTACCCCTGTTCCGGTATTAAGGCTGCTGGATCGCACAACCGGCGCCGAGACACTGAAGAAGTCCAGCCCTAGCGCACCCGTCAAATCCTGCCCCAGTTTGTGCTGATCGTTGAAGTTCTGCGCCAAAGTCAACGCGACCCGACCCAGCGCATTTTGCGCCGCGTCCAGTGTCTGACTACGAAAACTGAGCAAACCACTCAAACTACCACCGGCAATCTGCGATTCAGGCAAGGCCAACGCCGTGCCGCCAACGCCGACAATAGCAACCATAGTGCGCTCAAGATCATCAGCAGCCTGAACCGCTTTCAATTGATATGCCTGACCACCCACCACGAGTGGCTGACCATTGCCAATGAACACGTTAAAGTTGCCATCGCCCTGATTCACTACGTTGACTCGCACCAGCCTGTTCAGTTCTCTGAGCATCTGATCGCGTTGATCAAGCAAATCATTGGGCGGCTGCCCCCCCCCCATTTGCGCCAGGGCGATGCGCTGACCAACATCAGCTAGCTGTGCACTATAGTTATTGATCTGCGCTATCTGTCCGGCAATCTGCTGATTGGTACCCTCACGGATTTCTGATAAACGCTGATCCAACGCCTGAAATCTTGAGACTAGCGCCTGCCCGGCAGAAAGCATTGATTGGCGTGCAGGAATTGAAGCTGGGTTAGCCGCAACATCCTGCACGCCTTTGAAAAAATTCGACAAAGCAGGGGAGAGCCCAGCACTGGGGTCGGCTAGCAGATTGTCAATCTGACGAATCTGCGCAAGATAACTGCCCATCTCGGCTGCACCGGCTTCTGCACTCAGCACCTGAGCACCGAGGAACTGATCATAAATTCGTTTGACAGTCTGTATATTCGTCCCTTGCCCGATAAAGCCCGCACCCGTCAATAGAGGCGTATTCGTGCCCTGCACGATCTGCTGCCGGTTGTATCCAGCAGTCGAGACATTCGAAATGTTATGGCTGGTGGTCAGCATCCCAGCTTGCGCTGCATTCAGACCAGTGACACCAATACTAAAAATACTCATGATTGCTCCAAGATATACCCTGAATAACGGCAAAACTTGCCGTGAGTTAAGGATGTAGGGAAATAGAGCAATGGGCGTGCCAGTTGAAAAGAGGGCGCTCTGCAGCGAAAATACGGTGCAAAACGCAGCACCACTCTGTCGCCTGGAAGCGAATCAGCTAATCAAGGCCTGTTGCAACACCGTGCTGCCAATAATCCGCTCAAGTTTGGCGGCATACATCGGATCAGTAGCAAATCCTGCCGACTGCAGTCCACGGGCAAAGCTGGATGACTCTTGCGTACCGAGGACTGCGGCATAACGCGGATTATTCGTGAGAAGCTGAACGTAATCTTTGACGGCGTCTTCATAAGATACATAGGCGCGAAAACGTTCGATCTGCCGTTGTGCAGTACCTGCAATAACTTCGGTGGTCGTTGCCGCCACCGAAGGTCCGCGCCAGTTAGCACCGGCTTTGATACCAAAAAGATTAAAACTCGAACTGCCATCAGCGTGGCGCGGCACAGACTTTCCCCACCCAGTTTCCAGTGCGGCTTGTGCAACAATGAAATGTGCCGGAATACCCGTCTTCTGTTCGGCAGCAAGCGCTGCTGGCAGCAGGCGATCAACAAACGCACGCTGCGCATCAGTTGCCGTAGCAGACAAAAAAGTCGGCGCTGGCGAGACGGCGGGTTGCATAGGTTGCAGTGCCGTAAGCGATGAAACAGGGGATGATCGTATCGTGACGGGCGAATTTTGCAGCGGCAGCGGGGCAGACTCCACAGCATGCGGCAAAGGCAAGGCCTTGTCTTGCTGCCACGGCAAAAAGTTCGGCACAGCGGGCCGCAACGGCAATGGCCCATCGAAAGGCTGCGGCGCCTGATTCTGGCGCAAGAGCTGCGCCTCAATCATGGCCGCAAGGCCCATACCTCGATTGCTGCCGCCTAACACCTGACCAAGTTGCTGATCGAGCAAGGATTCATACATCCGCGACTGCTCGCTATCGAAGAATCCCTCGCGAGGCATTGCATCGCGCATAGATTTCAGCACCATCTGCAAAAACAGCGCCTCGAACTGTTTAGCGACTGCCTTGTTCGCCGCCGGGTCACCCGTCTTGGCCTGACGCTTGAGCGTAGCAAGGCTGCCGACATCGAAGATATTGGCAGCCGCAGAGAAATTGGCTTTATCGTTATCGATAGTCATAGCAGGCAGCATGTTACATAAGCAAATCAATAACAATCACCAAAGCAAAGCGGTAAACCCTTCCCTGACCTGGACAATCAAATAATTTCCAGTTCGGCACGCAAGGCTCCTGCCGATTTCATCGCCTGCAAAATAGCAATCAGATCCTGAGGGTTGGCTCCCAGTGCGTTCAATGCTTTGACAATCTCGGAAAGATTAGCGTTGCCTTGGACGTTCATCAGCGCGCCGCCTTCTTGCTTGATCTCGATCTGCGCATTTGCCACACCTGCTGTCTGTCCGCCGGAGAACGCGCCTGGCTGGCTCACCGTATTCTCTGTATTGACCGAAACTGAAAGATTGCCGTGCGCTACGGCACAATTTTCCAGGCGCACGGCTTGATTCATCACAACCGAACCCGTGCGGCTATTCACGATTACCTTGGCAGCAGCCCTGGTCGGCGCAACCTCGATAGCCTCGATGCGGCCGAGAAAGCTCACGCGCTCATCCAGATTGACCGGCGCGCGCACACGAATCTGGCGACCATCAACAGCTGTCGCCGTTCCTGGCATAACACGGTTAATCGCTTCAACCACCTGTTGCGTAGTGCCAAAATCAGTCGTGTTCATATCCAGGTAGATGAATTCACCTTGCCCCAGCGACGCCATCACTTCACGCTCAACCGTCGCACCACTGGCGATACGACCAACAGCGAGGTGGTTGACAGTCACCCTGGAACCCGCCCCCGAGGCACCTGCACCAACGACCACCACATTACCTTGCGCCATGGCATAAATTTGACCGTCCGCCCCTTTCATCGGGGTAAGAATCAACGTACCGCCTTTTAAACTTTTCGCATTGCCAATCGATGAGACGGTGATATCAATCGGCTGGCCGACACGGGCAAAGGGGGGAAGATTGGCCGTGACCATCACGGCGGCCACATTTTTTAATTGCAGTGACTGCCCCGGCGGCAGATTGACCCCCATCGCCGATAGCATGTTGATCATGCTCTGCACGGTAAAGGGCGTCTGTGTTGTCTGGTCGCCACTGCCGTCAAGACCCACCACGATACCGTAACCTACCAACTGATTAGTGCGTACGCCAGCCACACTGGCCAGGTCCTTGATCCGCTCAGCACGCGCCGCTTCCATCCCCAGCAAGCAAGCCAGCAACCAGAGAAATACCACACCGCTTTTTTTGATGCGCGTCATGATTACCCTCTCAGAACGGCATGAAGGAAAGGAAGAAACGTCCCAGCCAACCCATCACTTGAGCCGAGTCGATGAAGCCATTGGCCTTGTATTCAATACGGGCGTCGGCTACCTGGGTGGAAACAACGGTGTTGGCGGCAGTGATCGTATTGGGATTCACCACACCCGAAAAACGGATGAACTCCTCGCCCTCTTTCAGCCCGATCTGCTTCTCGCCGGATACCAGAAGATTGCCATTGGGATAGACTTCAATCACCGTAACAGCCAGTGCTCCGGTGAAATCATTGGACGATGTGTTCTCACCCTTACCGTTAAAATTATTGGTGTCACTAGCAGCCAATGTCGTGCCTTGGGCACCCTTGAACGGCAGGCCAATAATGGTCGGCACAGTGACATCGATCTTCTGGCTCCGTGTGGTCTTGTTTTCCGACTTCTTCGATGCCTGAACCTTTTCCTGAATATTGATGATCAGCGTATCGCCCACGAAACGGGCACGTCGGTCTTCAAACAGCGGGCGCGCGGAAGCTATACTAAAAATCGTCCCGTTGCTGGGCGTAATCGCGGGGCGCGGCTCTGGCCGTGCCGTCATCGGCTGATGCACCGCTGTGGGTGGCGTTGTGGTCACACAACCAGCCAGCGATACCAGAAAAAAAAGCCCACCAAACCATTTACTCATGGCGCCCCCTCATAACTGTGCCAGTCGCGCCAGCATGGCGTCTGACGTGCTCACAGCCTTGGAATTAAGCTCATAGGCACGCTGGGTCTGGATCATGGTGACGAGTTCTTCCGCCACATTGACATTCGAGGTTTCGACATAACCCTGATTCAGCAAACCTGTGCCGTTGGTACCCGGTGTATTGGGCGTTGGCGTGCCTGAAGACGCTGTCTCGATAAACAGATTTTCGCCCATGCTCTGCAAGCCACCATTATTGACAAACCCGGCAAGCTGAATCGTCCCGACCTGCGTCGGCGTCGTCACGCCTTGTTCGGAGAACGAAACAATACCATCGCGACTAATCGAGATGCTGGTCGCCGTGCTCGGGATAGTAATTGCCGGTGACAGTGGATAGCCGCTGGAGGTAACAATCTGACCCGTACTATCGAGCTGGAAAGCGCCGTCGCGTGTGTAGGCGAGTGTGCCATCCGGCATCTGTATCTGAAAAAAGCCATTGCCGTTGATGGCAATGTCGAGCGGAGCTTCGGTACGATGCAAGCTGCCCTGAGCAAAAACACGTTCAGTTGAAATCGGCCTCACACCCGTGCCCAGCATCAACCCGGATGGAATCTGCGTCTGTTGCGAAGACTGCGCTCCGGGCTGACGCATGGTCTGATAGAGCAAATCCTCAAACACCGCGCGCGCGCGCTTAAAACCATTGGTGCTGACATTGGCCAGATTGTTGGAAATGACATCCAGGTTGGTCTGCTGAGCATCAAGACCAGTTTTGGCAATCCAGAGGGAGCGAATCATGGGATAGACCTTTTCAAAAAACTATCGTACGGAAAGAAGCTGGGCGGCGGCGCGGTCGTTGGTATCGGCTGTCGTCAGCATCTTCATCTGCATTTCAAACTGGCGCGCCAGAGAAATCATGGTCACCATCTGTTCGGCAGCATTGACGTTACTGCCTTCGGTATAGCCAGCAGCAATTCTGGCCTGCTCATCCACCGGCGCAGGACCACCGTTTCGCAAACGAAACAAGCCATCCTCGCCGCGTACCATCTCGGCTTCCGGCGGGTTAACCAGCTTGATGCGGCCGACGACATTGACTGTATTTTGCGCACCAGATTCAGGTACCACCGAAACCGTGCCATCGACACCGATGCTGACTTTGACTTCCGGCGGAATCGAAATCGGGCCGCCATCACCCTGCACCGACAAGCCGCTACGCGTTTGCAGTACGCCATTGACGCTGAGTTCGAAATTGCCGTTACGCGTGTAAGCCTCTCCACCATCTGGAGCTTGTACGGCGATCCAGCCTGCCCCCTGTACTGCCATGTCGAAATCTCGGCCCGTATAGATTTGCGACCCCGGCGTGAAATCAGTATGCGTGCTGGCATCAACAACGAAGGCACGCGTTGACAAGCCTGGCTGCGCCGCATGCGATTGCACTTGCACGGCACGCAAACGATGCTCCTCGGCACGGTAACCGGCAGTCGATACATTCGCCAGATTGTGTGCCACGGCTGCCTGACGGTTTAGTGTCTGGCTCGCACCGGTCATTGCCGTGTAGATCAGACGATCCATGGGTACCTCGTGTTTTCCACCTCCAAAGGGTATCGTCCAGAAACGAATTCAAAACTTTGCGGCGTCTCTCCAGCGCCCCCCGAAGGAAGTATCCTTGGAGTGCTGACTTTCTTATTCATCATCTCAGATTGACCAGCGTCTGCAGAATGCCATCTTGCGTTTTAATGGTTTGTGCATTGGCTTGATACACCCGCTGCTGGGTAATCATGTTTACCAGCTCGGCCGTCAGATCGACATTGGCATCTTCCAGTGCGGCAGATTGAAAAACGCCGAACTGGCCGGAAGAGCCGGGGGTACCCAGAATCGCTGTGCCAGAATCCGGTGTCTGCGCCCAGACGTTATTACCCAGTGGTTGCAGCCCCTGCGGATTGCGAAAGGTCGCCAGAACAGCCTGGCCGATAGTCTGAGTCTGCCCGTTGGTGTAGTTGCCTAAAACTGTGCCATCCGAACCGATCTTGAACCCCGCCAGGGTACCTGCAGCATAGCCATCCTGCAACAGCGTATTAACTGCAAACGACGAACCAAACTGGGTGCTGCCCGCGAAGTCAAGCTTAAAATTCATCGCATTGACCGCCCCTGCATACCCCAGTTCTGCGTCAGTCAGATCAATACTCATTGACCCCGACGTGATCTGGCCAGAGGTGTTGAAGGTGAGCGTTCCGGCAGACACCGTGCCGTTGGCGCTCAGATCGGTGAAGGTTGGTGAAGCACCTGCCGGATTGGCCACCGTGGCATAGACATCCCACTCGTTTGCCGCCGTCTTGACAAAATACATTGAGTAAGTATGCGGATTGCCCAGACTATCGTAGATGGTAGTCGCCGTCGATTGACTGTAGGACGTCGGATCGGCATAGTTGAAGGGCGTAGTAGCCGGTACCGCAACACGCGAATCAAAATTAATATTCGCCTGCACGCCGGTCGCTCCGAGGCTGGTACCAGTCGCCTGAGGCGCGCCCGTCAAACTTTGGCCTGGATCAAACAAACGCAGTGACACGTTGGCACTGCCAGGTGCCACAATGCCATTGACCGCCATGATGCCCTTGAGCTGCAAACCCTGTGCATTGACGATGAAGCCATTCTTATCCAACTGGAACTGGCCGTTGCGACTGTAAAGCGTACCGCCCTGACCGTCATCCATCTGAAAAAAGCCGCCGCCGTTGATGGCAACATCCAGCGGATTGTTGGTGATCGAAATATTACCTTGGGTAAATTGCTGCACAATGGCAGATATCCGTGTTCCCAGACCGATCGGCGATGCTCCCGAACCATTGAGCGATGCGGCGAAGACATCAGCAAATTGTGTCGTACCTACCTTGTAGCCAATCGTGTTGGAATTAGCGATGTTATTGCCAATAGTATCCAATGCGCCGGAGGATGCATTTAATCCACTTAACCCTTGCTGAAAACCCATAGTCTTCTCCTGCTCAGAAAATTTGTTTGATGTCGCGCAAGGTAGCCAGGCCCAGCACTCCAAGATTCAGGCTCACCCCCTGGCTGCTGAGGTTGATGTTTTGCACACCTGCAAGTTGCAAAGGAGTCGCTACGACTTGATCCGCACCTCGTGTCGCTGTAACTGAAACACTGTACATGCCATTCACTGCCTGCTCCCCCGCATCCGTCTTGCCATCCCACACGAAGTTATGCACGCCGGCATCGAGCTTGCCGAGATTCACCGTATTCATGACAATACCGTTAGCATCCTTGATCGTCACAGCGACCTGATCCACATTAGCGGAAAGCTCGACGCCACCTACCGCGCCAGCGTCGGTAAGATGCATGCCGTTACCCGCGATAATCACCTGATGTCCAACCAGTGCCGCCGCTTGCATGGCTTCCGCATCGGCGCTGGAAGACAACAGCTTTTGCAACGTGGCATTGAGCTTCTCAATGCCATCAACCGTGCTGATCTGCGCCAGTTGTGATGTCATCTGGGCGTTGTCCATCGGGTTTAACGGATCCTGGTTTTTCAGTTGCGTCGTCAGCAACTTCAGAAAACGATTCTGCGCATCAGCGGTCGTGCTGGTGATTTTTTTGGCCGCTCCGTTGACCGAATCCAGCAAAGCCTGGGTTGCCGCACTACCTGTCGTTACATTCGTTACCATCATTCCTCCTGCGAAGCTTTACTGCCCGAGCGCCAGCGTCTTTTGCAGCAAAGACTTGGCAGTATTCATGACTTCCACATTGTTCTGATATGAACGCGAGGCAGAAATCATGTTGACCATTTCATCAACCACATTGACATTCGGCATGGCAACATAACCTTGCGCATCGGCCGCCGGATTCTTTGGGTCATACGTCATGCGCAACGGTGCTGCGCTCTCCACCACTTGCGTGACGCGCACACCGATGCCGCCACCTTCGACCGGAGTCGCCTTGAATACCACCTGCTTGGCATGATAAGGCTGGCCATCGGCACCAACCACACTGTCGGCATTCGCCAGGTTGCTGGCCACCGCATTAAGGCGGGCGGATTGCGCTGTCAGTGCAGATCCGGCAATTGAAAAAACGTTAAGCAGGCTCATAGTGATGTTTGTCTGAGTGCTGGCCGCTTATTGGCTCATGGCCAGCTGCATGCCCTTAATCTGACTGTTAATGAACGATAGTGTCGCCTCCAGCCGCAAGGCATTCTCGGCAAAGGCACTGCGCTCGATATCCATGTTCACCGTATTGCCGTCGGCATTCGGCTGAAATTCCCTGCGATATCCAACAGCGGCACCGAAAGGTGCAGCTGTTGCTCCAGCAGCAAAGTGGCGGGGTGAAGTGGTAGTCAAACTAATACTATTATTACCAGCCCGCCCAGCCGCCGCTGCCGCCAGTACTGCCTTGAAATCAATATCGCGTGCCTTGAAATGGGGCGTATCGGCATTGGCGATGTTCGAAGCCAGCAATTCCTGACGATACGTTAGCGCCCCTAGCGCCACACGCTGGATGCTAAGTTGGGCATCAAATCGGTCACTCATGTTATTAGCCATTCTTAATGATCAGGAAACTCATGCCTGACTAATGCATCATTCATGCCATATGCTGACATGCCCCTTTTTTACGTGAAAATGGAGCCTCGTTATCTACACCCGGCAAAAGATCACCTTTTACAGACAATATTGCCAGCAGCGATGCGGCAAAACTTGCCGCTCAGACACACGAGAAACCGGGACGCCACTTAGCCTCCCCCTAGCGAGCCGCCATGTTGTAATCTGCCCCTATGCAATCATTTAAGACGTTTTTTTTCTGGGTAACTTTTATTGCCGCTTTTTTAGCGGCTTCGGCTATGTGGGCAGTGGCACAGGCAGCCGATGCTGCGCCGATTCAACATGCCATTGCCAAATTCCTTGATGCGCAAAACAAAGGTTTGCCGGGTCAGGCCAGTTACCGCATTGGTGCTATCAATGCCAGCGGCTTGCCTGACGATTGTCGCAGTCTCAGTGTCATGATGGATGCCAATGCGCGTCCGTGGGGGAAAACCCATGTGAATGTGCGTTGCACGGCAGGTAGCACATGGAGCCTGTATGTTCCTGTGGATATCCATGTGCTGGTCGACTATGTCGTCAGCGCCCGCCCGCTACACGCAGGTCAAGTGATTAGCGCAGCAGATATCCGCCAGCGCCAGGGCGATCTTGCGGAGTTACCTCAAGGTATATTGATCGACCCCACACAGGCCATAGGACAACTTTCTCGGGTTTCTCTTCCCGCCGACCGTCCCTTGCGCGCCGCTATGCTGCGCCAGCCTCTGGTGGTCAAGCAAGGGCAGAATGTCAAAGTCGTGTCCGGAGGCGTCGATTTCCAGGTCAGTAGCGATGGACGCGCCCTCAACAATGCTGCCATGGACCAGGTTGTTCAGGTTCGCCTCGCCTCCGGTCAAGTGATTAGTGGCATCGCACAGAAAGATGGCACAGTCGCCATTGCTTATTGACGAAACAATGCCAGATCGCTTGCCCGGCGACTGCCTCTATACGGGTTTTAAGCAGGCTCTTCTCTTTTCCACCTATTTCGGAGAGAATAGACGCTTGGAGACTAAAGTCTGAGTCTTCCTGGCCGTTAAGTGATACAAGCTCCAAATCTTATGCAGACACCTCTTATGAAAATCACTGCCCCCAGCACTTCGCCCGCTACGCCGCAGAAACCCCGCCTGCAGAACACAACAAGCCCTGTCGCGACAACTTCTCCTGCAGCGGATGTCTCTGTGACGACCCATCTGCAAAAAACTAGCGGAGCAAGTGCGACCGAAGCACCGTTTGATAGCCAACGCGTGGCAGAAATCCGCCAAGCCATTGCAGAAGGTCGCTTTCAAGTCAATGTCGGAAAAATTGCTGACCGCCTGATCGGGGACGTGCGCGACTTTCTCGCGCAAGACCAGTCGGCCATCTGATTAGTTCTTATTAGTTCTTCATGGCGTTGATCCCGATCCATGCCCTTCTGGAACAAACGGTCGCTGAACTGCAACGTTTTCTTGCAATGATCGCCACAGAGAGGCAGGCATTGGTCTCCGGCGACATCAATCAATTATCCGGCATAGTTGAAGAAAAGTCCGCGCTGGCAACACGCCTTGCCTCGCTCGAAGCACAACGTGAAAATGCACTGCATGAGGCTGGTTTTGCGACAGGGTCCGAAGGCGTCGACGGCTGGCTTGCGGCTAACGCAACCACCTTTGCGCTACCCGCAACAACCGCAATACCCATGGTATGGCAACAACTCATTACCCTTGCGGCTGAAGCCAAACGGGAAAATGAAATCAATGGCAAACTGATTGGTGCCCGTATGCAGCAAAACCAGCAAGCACTTGGCTTGCTCCTCGGAGAATCTGCGGATACCACGACCTATGACGCAGGTGGTCAACAAAAATCCACTGCTGGTCGGCGGCCATTGGGTAGCGCCTGAAAGCCTCCTTCCGTTTATTCTGTCAATGGCACATCCACTGTCGTATCCGACATTGGCGACTCAATCGTGATCGCGACCCGACGATTCTTCTGTTTCCCTTCTGCTGTGGCATTATCGGCAATGGGTCGCTGGTCAGCATAGCCGGTTGCCGTCAACCGACGCGGATCAACGTCTGTATCAATAAACAGCCGCACCACACTGGCTGCGCGGGCAGCAGACAACTCCCAGTTGGAGGGAAATTGCGGGGTGCTAATAGGCACATTATCCGTATGTCCCTCAACCCGAACCGGAAAGTCGGCAGTTGCCAGCACTCGCCCTACCGCACCCAGCGCACGTATCGCCCCCAGACTCAAGCGCGCTTCGCCCGGTGCAAACAAAGCGCTGGCACTAATATCGATGGTAATACCCATGAGACCTTCTGTCATCCTGACCTTGCCTTCCAGCATTAACGGTGCCAAGACCTGGTTAAGTTCATTCGCCAAGTTGCGCAAATACTCTTTTTTATCCAGCAAGGCGGCATTTGTTTTAACCGGCGCCGCATTGCCCTGGACAAGCAGGGTTGTTGGCAAAGGGGCGTTCGGACTAACCACCGGCATATTGCCTGACATCGTGCCCGGCTCATTGCGAAATGCCGAAACGATAGAGTCTGACATGATCCGATACTTCCCCTCGTTGACGGAGGAAATAGCGTACATCACCACAAAAAAGGCAAACAGCAAGGTGATGAAGTCTGCGTAAGAAACCAACCAGCGCTCGTGGTTTTCAGGCTCGTCAGAAGCTCGGCGGCGGCGGCGCCTATAGTGCGCCATCGGGAAAGTAACCTTGCAAGCGGCTCTCGATAATGCGCGGATTATCTCCAT
>JAUSQB010000053.1 GCA_030652715.1 Rugosibacter sp. | reverse complement strand
AGTGGCAAAATACGTCGCCAACTGCATGCGCGAGGAAGGGCTTGATGTTGCCTCCATTGCCTGGACATCGACCAAAGTATTCGTGTTTGAGGTCATGGGCCGTCATGCTGGGTGGATAACGGCGGCATGTGCTCTGGCAGCCAGAAATGAAGGTGAAGCACCGCATCTGTTGTTGCTGCCAGAAATTCTGTTTGACGAGGCTCGATTCCTGGCTCGTGTCAAAGAGTGCGTTGATCGCTATGGTTACTGCGCGATTGCCGTGTCGGAAGGGTTGCTCGGGCCGGATGGCAAGCTGATGGCCGGAGCGGGCACGACCGATGCCTTTGGACATGCACAGCTGGGCGGTATTGGGCCGCAGATCGCGCAACTGGTTAAAGAACGGCTTGGCTATAAATTTCACTGGGCAGTAGCGGACTATCTGCAGCGGGCTGCGCGGCATATTGCCTCGAAAACGGATGTCGAACAGGCGTATGCGGTTGGCAAGGCGGCAGTTGATATGGCACTTGCCGGCAAGAATGCTGTGATGCCGGCGATTCGCCGTCTGGCCGATGATCCTTATCGCTGGGATATCGTCGAGGCCCCGCTTGATCAAGTCGCGAATGTTGAACGAAAGATGCCAGCGGAGTTTATAACTGCCGATGGCTTTGGTATTACAGAAGCAGCTCGCCGCTATCTTGCACCACTTATTGCCGGGGAGGACACACCTCCTTTCCGCGATGGTTTGCCCGATTATGTGAGCTTGCAGAATGTAAGTGTGGCAAGAAAACTGGAGAGCTTTTCAATTTGATTTAACTTAATAACAACAGGAGATTGAGTATGTCGCAAGGACTGATGTTTGCATTGATCTGCGCTGTATTGGCTATTGCTTATGGCGCTATCTCAAGTCGATGGATATTGGCGCAATCTGCCGGTAATGATCGAATGCGAGAAATTGCCGCAGCCATCCAGGAGGGCGCGCAAGCCTATCTGAATCGACAATACACAACCATCGGTGCGGTAGGCGTCATTCTTGCTGTTGTTATTTGGTTGACTCTCGGTTGGCAGACATCTGTCGGATTTATTATCGGCGCCGTGTTGTCGGGTGCGGCTGGTTACATCGGCATGAATGTTTCCGTGCGGGCAAACGTGCGCACGGCAGAAGCGGCGCGCATC
>JAUSQB010000050.1 GCA_030652715.1 Rugosibacter sp. | reverse complement strand
TGCACCGACAAGACCGGCACCCTGACCGAGGCGAAAATCCGCCTGGAAAAGCATGTGGATGCGCGAGGCCGGCCCAGCGGGCGGGTGCTGGAACTGGCCTATTTCAACAGCTTTTTCGAGACCGGCCTGAAAAGCCCGCTCGATGAAGCCATTCTTGCCCATCAGCACATCGAGGTTGGCGCCTGGAAAAAAATCGACGAAGTGCCCTTCGATTTCGAGCGGCGTCGTGTCTCGGTGTTGATCGACAACGGCGAGACACGCTGGCTGGTAGTGAAGGGCGCGCCCGATGAAATCATCGGGCTGTGCACGCACTTTGAAGCTGAAGCGCAGGACATCCATCCGGGTGCCGAACCAGGCACCGAACTACAGCAACAACCCCTGGATGACGCTGCACTGGCGAACATCCGCGACCAGCACCACGCATTGGAAGAAGACGGTTTCCGCGTCCTGGGCATTGCCTGGCGCGAGGTGCCACGGAACCATCCCCATGCCGTGGTGGATGATGAGGCAGAACTGGTGCTGGCCGGTTTTGCCGCCTTCCTCGATCCGCCCAAGGCAAGCGCGGCGTCCGCCCTTGCCGCGCTGAAAAAAACCGGCATTGCGATCAAGATCGTGACCGGGGACAGCGATCTGGTGACCCGCCATGTCTGCGCCGAACTGAAAATCCCGGTGACGGGGCTCTTGACCGGCAAGGAGATCGCGCAGCTGGACGACCACGCCTTGCAAGCCCGGGTGGAGGCCGTGAACCTGTTCTGCCGCGTCAATCCGGCGCAAAAAGAGCGCGTGATCCGGGCGCTCCGGGCGCGCGGCCATGTAGTCGGCTATCTGGGCGATGGCATCAACGATGCGCCGTCCCTGCACGCGGCGGATGTCGGCTTGTCGGTCGATTCGGCCGTGGATGTCGCCAAGGAAGCAGCCGACATGATCCTCCTGCAACAGGATTTGCATGTGCTGCATGCCGGTGTGCTGGAAGGGCGACGCACCTTTGGCAACATCATGAAGTACATCATGATGGGCACCAGCTCCAACTTCGGCAACATGTTCAGCATGGCCGGCGCTTCGCTGTTCCTGCCTTTTTTGCCGATGTTGCCGACGCAGATTTTGCTCAACAATATTCTCTACGACCTCTCGGAAATCCCCATCCCGCTGGACAAGGTGGACAGCAGCGAAACGCGAACCCCGCGCGTGCTGGACATGAATTTTGTGCGCAATTTCATGCTCGTGATCGGACCGGTCAGCTCGCTGTTCGACTTTTTGACTTTCTACATCATGCTGGTCGTTTTCCAGGCGAATGAAAAACTGTTTCAGACCGGTTGGTTCGTCGAGTCGCTATGCACCCAGGTGCTGGTGATCTTCATCATCCGCACGCGCAAGAACCCCTTGAAAAGCCGCCCCCATCCTTTGCTGACGATAACCTCGTTGACTGTTGTCGCTATTGCGGTGCTGTTGCCCTTCACGCCATTAGGCGCCTACTTCGGCTTTGTGCCGCCACCCGCGAAGTTTTATTTCATCCTGGGGGTCATGGTGCTGGTTTATCTCTGCATTGTCGAACTGGCCAAACAGGGTTTCTACCGCTGGGCGGTAGCAAGGCAGCCGCGTGAAGTTACCGTCTAGCCTTACCTTGTTTCATCTCCCATCAATGAGACAACCAAATCACGGATAACAGCTTCCTCATCCGCAGCAATCCGTAGCACAGGCTTGAAGCCGGTAGCGCTGATCCGGGTGCTGTTAGCCTGGTTGGCTGCGGCGTCGAGCGAAAACCCGAGAAAGCCCAAGCGGTGGCAAATGCGCTCGCGTATCTGCGGTGCGTGCTCGCCGATGCCGCCACTGAACACCAGCGCATCCATGCCGCCGGCCTTGGCGGCAAAAGCGCCGATGGCAGCGCGCACCTGGCGGCAGAAATAGTCCACGGCAAAACCGGCGGCCGGGCTGCGGCTCTCCAGCAAGTGGTGCATCTCGCTGCTCTCTCCGGCAGACAGCGCAAGCAGCCCCATGCGGTGGTAGACCAGATCACTTAAGGCCTGGCTGTCGTAACGCTTGGCCAGCTCCAGCATTACCCCCGGATCCAGATCGCCGCTGCGCGTGCCCATGGTGATGCCGCCGGCTGGTGTATAGCCCATGGTGGTATCCACCGATTTCAGCTTTTCCAACAGGCACAGGCTCGCCCCTGCGCCCAGATGAGCGACGACAACGCGACCCTGCGCAACGTCCCCCAGCAATGACGGTAATCGGGAGGCAATGTAGGCATAGTTGAGGCCATGAAAGCCATAACGGCGCATGCCCAGCTCATGCGGAATCGGCAAACGGCGTGCCAACTCCGGCAGCGTGTGGTGGAACGCGGTATCGAAACAGGCAAATTGCGGCACGTCAAAGCGCGCCCGGCACAACGCTACGCCGAGCAGATTGCCGGGCATGTGCAGCGGGGCGAGCGGGATAATGCCGTGCAACCGCTCGATCTCTGCCTCATCCAGCAGGCGTGCCGCAGCGGTGGCCTCGCCACCGTGCACAAAGCGATGGCCAATCGCCTGCGGCACTGCCCCATCCAAATCCTTTAGCAGCGCATCAAAGGCTGCCGCGTGGTCGTGCTCCAAGCCCTGGCCGACAGGCCTGTAGCACCAATCACGACGCGTGCCGTCAGCGCGGAACAAGCTAGCCTTGAGACTGGACGAACCACTGTTGAGCGTCAGAACGACGGGCATGTCATTGCACCGCCACCAGCAATTTTTCATACGCTTCGGCGAAGAGGCGCACGCCTTCAGTCTGCAAGGTTTCGCCAACGTCATTGAGATCGATGCCCAATGCGACCAGCGCCTCGGTGTGGGCTTGCACTTCATCCATGCCTGTCATCAGGGTGGTTGCCGCGCGGCCGTGTTCGCGAAATGCCGCAAGGGTTGCATCCGGCAGAGTATTGATGGTTTCCGCGCCGATCAGCGGTTCCACGTAGAGCACATCGCTGTAAGCCGGATTCTTGGTGCCGGTGCTGGCCCATAACGGTGTCTGCGGTCGCACGCCCGCCTGGCTGAGCGTAGCGAATTCCGGGCCGTGAAAAATCTCCAGATAACGGTAATAGCAACGTTTGGCGAGCGCCACGCCGCTTCTGCCTTTGAGTGTTTGGATTTGTGCTGTGTCTGCTGTAGCAATCGCATCGAGACGTTTGTCCACCAGGGTATCGACACGGCTCAGGAACACGCTCGCCACCGAGCGTAATTGTTTGGCGTTTTCTCCACCCCCTCCTCCGCCATCCAGCCAGCGCACAGCCCCGCGCAGATAGGCCTGCGCTACGGCCTCGTACTGCGCCAGCGAAAAAATCAGCGTAACGTTGACCCGAATGCCTGCGGCGGTCAGTTGCTCGAAGGCACGCACCCCGGCGGGCGTGGCGGGTACCTTGATGAGCAGGTTGTCACGCCCCACCGCTTGCCGCAATCGCCGCGCGGCCGCTTCAGTGCCCGCCATGTCGTGCGCCAAGGCGGGTGAAACTTCCAGACTGACATAGCCGGTCTCACCAAGGCTGGATGCGTAAGCTGGTAAAAAAATATCGCAGGCCGCCTGAATGTCGGGTATCACCAGCGCTTCATAACGTGCTTCGGCATCCAGGTTTGAACCGCGCAAGCGTTGCAAATCCTCACGGTAGTATGGGCTGTCGGCAATGGCTTTCTGGAAGATCGCCGGATTGGAAGTCACACCGTCGATGCCGTCCTCAGTTATCAAGCGTTGCAAGACGCCTTCCTGGAGCAGCGTGCGCGAGAGATTATCGAGCCAGACATGCTGGCCCATCGCCTTGAGTTGAAGCAGGGGATTTTTGTTCATGTGCTTGCCCCCTGATAGGGCCATGTCCAGTGGCGTATTTCCGGCATGTCTTCGCCGTGCTCATGAATGTATTGCGTGTGCAAGTTGAGTTTGTCGCGCATGCGCTGCTTGATGTGGGCCGCCTGTGGCTGCAACTTTGGCACCCGATTCGCCACGTCCATCACCAGATGGAAGCGATCCAGGGTATTGAGCACCACCATGTCGAACGGCGTGGTG
>JAUSQB010000036.1 GCA_030652715.1 Rugosibacter sp. | reverse complement strand
AAAGTGCAGTCAGCTGCGATTCCGCCAGCCATCGAGGAAATAACGGATAATACATGCTGATAGCTTTGTTGGTGGTAGCCGGAGGGCTGGGTGTCGGACTGGTTTTGGGGCTCACTGGTGCAGGGGGCGGTATTTTGGCCGTGCCTGCGCTGGTTTTCATCCAAGGCTGGAGCGTTGCAGAAGCTGCGCCTATCGGGCTTTTAGCGGTGACTGGTGCGGCATTGGTAGGCACAGTCGAAGGCTTTTACCTCAAACTGGTGCGTTATCGTGCAGCCTGCTTGATGGCGTTAGTCGGCGTGCCGATGACACCCCTTGGCTTAGCCGTTGCACAGCGGCTGTCCGCTGCCTGGCTGGCCGGGATTTTTGGGCTTACCATGCTTGTGGTTGCCACACGCTTGTTAATGTCTGCCGGTGAGCGAGATGAGCAGCAAGTTCCATGTCATATTAATTTGCAGACGGGCCGCTTGCACTGGACAGCGAAAACAGTCGCCATCATGACCGCACTGGGTGCTGTAACGGGTTTTTTAACCGGACTGCTGGGGGTGGGCGGTGGATTTATTCTTGTGCCGACACTGCGCAAATTTACAGATATCAGCATGCATGGGATAGTCGCTACGTCATTGATGGTTATTGCGCTCGTAGGCAGTGGCAGCATTATGGTTGCGCTGTGGCAAGAACATGATTTTCCGTTGTCAGTAGCGCTGCCTTTTATCGGTGCCACGGCAATCGGCATGGTGGGTGGTCGTTTATTGATCAAGCGCTTTAATTCACGCACGGTGCAGCGGCTTTTTGCTTTATTGGTGTTGGGTGTTGCGGGTCTGATGTTTTATCGAGCGTTTAGTTAAGCATTTGCCGCAAGTATTTTTAGACTGATTCATGGCCCGATTGGATAGAATCGGGCCATGGCATATTACGCATTGGTTCCTGCGGCCGGTACTGGTCTGCGGATGGAGCACACAATCCCTAAACAGTATCTTCCCCTGGTCGGTCATTCAGTCATCTGGCATGCGCTTCACGCATTGTGTTCCAATCTGTTGATTGATGGCGTATTTGTGGTGTTAGCGGCAGAAGATGAGCATTGGTCTGATCAGGCGATGGCAAGTCTGGGGCCGCGGTTGCATGTGTTGCGTTGTGGCGGCCAAACGCGCGCGCACAGTGTGCTCAATGGGTTGCGTGCCATGGCGCTTGTGCTGGGCGATATAGCCGAAGATTGGGTGCTCGTGCATGATGCTGCGAGGCCTTGTTTAAGTGGTTCTTTGGTTGAGAAACTGATTGCTGAAGTGGGTGAAGATGCCATCGGCGGTTTGCTGGCTGTGCCGGTAGCAGATACCTTGAAACGCGCAGGTGATCTATCTGTTGAGCCATGCGACATGGTTGCTCGAAGTGTGGGCACGGTACCGCGTGATGGCTTGTGGCAAGCGCAAACGCCACAGATGTTCCGGCATGGATTGTTACTGCGCGCACTCGCAACAATGGACAACACGGCAGGCAAAGCCCTTGCTGTAACCGACGAAGCGAGCGCCGTCGAGGCGCTGGGTTTTGCGCCGCGTCTGGTGGCCTCATTAACGAACAATATCAAAGTGACTTATCCCGCCGACCTGCAGCTGGCGGAAATCATTTTGAACAATTTTTGACTATCAGGAGATGGCATGACACCTGCTTTTCGCATTGGTCAAGGCTTTGATGTGCATGCGCTAGTAGCTGGCCGCAAGCTGATTCTCGGTGGTGTGGAAATACCTTACCCCAAGGGTTTGCTGGGTCATTCGGATGCCGATGTGTTGTTGCATGCGATCACCGATGCGCTGCTCGGTGCTGCGGGTCTTGGCGATATCGGGCGCTTGTTTCCGGATACTGATCCGCAATGGGCGGGCGCGGATAGTCGTCATCTGCTGCGCCTTGCCGTGGCAGCGGTAAAACATACTGGCTGGCAGGTCGGCAATGCAGATGCCACGATCATTGCGCAGGCACCCAGGGTGGCGTCTTATGTGTCCATGATGTGTGCAAACATTGCCGCTGATCTGGGTGTCGCCATCAGCGCAGTCAATATCAAAGGCAAAACGACCGAGCATCTGGGCTTTACGGGGCGCGGTGAGGGTATCGCTGCCGAGGCGGTGGTTTTGCTGGTAAGCGCAGTATGAGCGCTGAAATAAGTAAACATCGCGTGTTTTTTGCGCTGATGCCTGATGACGAAATTGCCTCGCATTTACTGGCTTTAGGACATCATGTGGCAGCTCGCGGCGGTGGCCGTCTTATGCCGGTGCAAAACCTGCATCTGACGCTGGCTTTCATCGGTAGCGTTACTGCAACGCAGATGGATACCTTGATTGCGTGCGCGCACACGGTGAGCGATGCATTTATTGCATCGCTTGCGGCAGCAGATCAAAGTGAAGGCGAACTGGATGTGCGTGTGTGCCTTAACCGTCTTGGTTTTTGGCCTCAAGGTGGCGTGCTTTGGGCAGGTTGCCGTTTGTCGCCGTCTCACCAGCGCCAGCGCGGTGCG
>JAUSQB010000032.1 GCA_030652715.1 Rugosibacter sp. | reverse complement strand
CGCACCGCGCTGGCGCTGGTGAGACGGCGGATATCCCTTTATTAACCAGAGAATACGCAAAACTTGACCTGCACATTGGCGGCATGCTGCATTCGTGCATCCTGGCGACCAGCGCTGGCACACCCTGCCTTGCGCTGGCGTATGACATCAAGCATCAGGGGTTTTTTGATCTGATGGGTTTGCCTGAAAACTGCCTCTCGGCAGCCAATTTCAATCCGGATGCGCTATATGCTCGTGCGATGGACTTGCTGGCCAATCCTGCCCCGGTGCGCAGTCAAATCGTCGTTCGGCGCGATCAGCTTGAAATGGAAACCCATGCTTTCCTGAAAACCTGCTTTGCTGCGTAATGCCAGTTACCTCGCGTATGGCATACATCGCAGCGTCAGATTCAATGCCGTGCGATAAAACAGGACAGATCATGAACGTGCAACAAAGGACATTAACCTGCTTGCCGAATTTACTTTCCATTTATAACCTACTAGGTTAATATCTGATTGTGGAAAAAAGTATCCCCACTGCAAGCTATCGGTCGTCAAAGCCATGATTGAAGTCGGCAAGGTGCGCTCAACCGTGTCGGCTCTGGCGGGCGGTGCTGCATTGGGTTTCGACTTTGCGGAAATCGTCAAAGTGGTCAAGATGCTGACCCCCAGCAGATTTTTACAAAAGCATGACCACGACCGCCGACCACAGGATTTGGCAGGACGTGTACCGGCCCACAACGCCAGCCGGAGAGGTCTACCTGAAACTTACGGTCATCGATGAGGTGCTCATCGTGTCCTTCAAGGAGCTATGAACATGAAATGTCCCACTTGCGCAGCGGCAGAACTGGTGCATGACACCCGTGATATGCCGTACACCTATAAAGGCGAATCGACCATTATCCCGGCAGTGACAGGTGACTTCTGCCCGGCTTGCGGTGAAATCGTCCTCGATGTGGCCGAATCGGCTCGCACCAGTGCGGCGATGCTGGAATTCAACAAGCAGGTGAATGCGTCGATTATTGATCCGGACTTCATTGCCATGGTTCGCAAGAAGCTCGCGCTTGACCAGCGCGAAGCGGCTGAAATCTTCGGTGGTGGCGTCAATGCATTCTCGCGGTATGAGAACGGCAAGACCAACCCCCCCTTGGCGCTGGTGAAATTGCTCAAGGTGCTTGATCGTCACCCGGATTTGTTGAATGAGATCCGGGCAGCATAAGACTTTGCCTGGCGTTTGGCCGTTTTTTTTAGATACACTCGTCATAGCCAGGCATGAATCCGCCCTTCGCAGTGCCAAGGCTTTCACACACATGATCTATTACTGACTATGCCTGCCGTTTCCGTCATCATCCCCGTGCGCAATGGGCGTGAGTTCATTCACGAGGCCTTGGCCAGCGTGTGCTCTCAAAGCTTCAGCGATTTTGAAATCATCGTGATCGACGATGGTTCGGATGACTTTGATTACCAGACGCTCACACAGTTTGATACACGAATTCGCGTGCATCGCCTGGCAGGCAGCGGTGTTTCCGTCGCCAGAAACACCGGCATGCAGCTTGCCCAGGGGCAATTTTTTGCTTTTTTAGATGCGGATGACGTCTGGTTCCCGGGCAAGCTGGCGGCACAGATTCGATACTTTGAGCAGCACCCGGAAGTTGGCTGCGTGTTTGGCGGCTTCACCAAATGGACGCGCGCCGCCGGCGGCCGCTTTCCGGATGCGTCCAGCCTGACGCAGGATTGCAGCGCACTCACCCGCTGCGAGGCCGAACGTTCCGGCTGGCTGTATACCCGCCTGCTCGATGGCCTGCTGGTGGGCATGAATACGGCCGTGATACGCCGTGAGGTATTCACGCTGCTGGGCGGCTTTGATGCGTCGATGCGCATCGGAGAAGATTATCTGTTCTGGTTGAAAGTCTCGCGCATCTACCCGATGCATGCGCTGGATGGCCCGGTGGCGCTGCATCGCATCCACGAGGCCAGCGCGATGCGACATTTGGATGCAGAAAACCACCTCACCGGCTTGCTGAGAATCGCAGTGAGTCGCTGGGGGCTGACCAACCCCGATGGCACAGGCTGGCCAGTGGAAGAATTCAAAAAACGGCTAGCCACGAGTGAATTCACCCACGGCTATAACCACTTCTGGCAGGGCTCGCCCGCTGTTGCCCGACGCGCTTTTTTCCGCGCACTCAAAGGCGGGGTCTTGCCGCTGCGTTCAGCCGCCTACATCGCCCTCACCCCCTTGCGCCAGGCGGTTCTGGCACTAAAAAACCACCCGTTGGTGTAAATTGCAAATGAACCGTTGATGGCGCCGCAAACCACTTCAAGCACTGCCCGCCATGCCCGGCTGATTTCTGCTGCACAACGCTATGCCTGGTGGTTGGGCACTCGCTCGCATGGGGTGCGCTCAGCGCTCAAGTTATCCGGCTGGCGTTTATCGCGGCTGGGTTATCGTTTGCTTGGCCGCCCATCGGGCGCGCTCGCCTGGCCGCTGGGCTTGGCTTTTTTATGCCTTAATGCTTCAAGCGATAAAGCCAAAAAAGAATGTGTGTGGATAGAGCAATGCTTTCAAGGCCTGATTGACTCACAAGGGCAATCAACCCTTGCAGGCGTGGCGATAGATCGTGGCGGGCTGGGTTACGCGGCGCTGAGATTGTTCGAATTGACTCAAAACCCGCGCTATTTGGCTTACGCCCAAGCGCAAGGCCAGGCTTTTGCCTGTCTGCCAGGTGCACAGAGAGGCTGCATCCCCTACACCGTGGGGAAACATTGGGTATTGGTCGATACCGTGGCCTTTATCTGTCCGTTTCTGGCCCGGCTTTCTCGTTTAACCGCTGAACCAAGTTACGCCGCTATCGCCCTGCGTCAGCTAGAGGCCATGTGGCAGCATGGCCGGGCTGACGACAGCTGGATATTTCATGCCTTTGACGCCACCACGCTTGAAACCAGCGGTATCGCCGGTTGGGGGCGCGGCGTGGGCTGGCTGTTGATCGGCATGGTCGATACCGTCTGCGAACTGCCCGAGGGCGAAGATAAAACCCTGTGGCTTGCCCGTGGTCAGCCGTTGCTGGAAAAGCTCGCCACCTGCCAGCGCGAAGACGGCCATTGGCCCTGGCGGCTGGATGCCCCCACTGCACCACCTGATAGCTCCGTCACGGCGTTGATTGCCTATGCGCTGGCACGCTGGCGCCAAGCCAATTTTGCACAAGCCGCCTGCCAGCCACAGATGCTGGCGCGTGCGCGTTCGGCTATCGAATCAGTTACCGACGCTAAAGGCCGTGTCGGCCAATGCTCTGGCGAGGCAGCGGGCATGGGGGACTACAGCACCGTCTTCGGATCGTTCATGTGGGCCCAGGCACCAGCGGTGGCGGTTGATCTTATTGGTGATGGATTGTAGTGATAAAAAATACAATTGAGAATGTGTCAATTCGCTGCGCGGAAAATTGTCGCCCCCCATGGGGCAACAGATTGCGGTCACTCCTTGTTCATAGCATGTATTCAGATTGACATACAATTCCTTACATGAAACAATGCGTAAGAATTTTATGAGAAATTCGTAGGAGGCAATAATGCTTGCAACAGTGACTGACAAGGGACAAGTAACTGTCCCAAAGAATATTCGTGACCAGCTCCACATTGCGGCCGGCTGCAAGCTCGATTTCGAGGTAGAGGAGGATGGTAGCCTCCGGGTACGCGTCCTGGTACGCGGCTCTGACAACCTGTTCGGCCTGGTGCATCGCCCCGGGGTTAAACCACTCAGCATCAAGGAGATGGATGAAGGCATCGTTGTGGCGACGAAAGCGCGCAACCAACGCTCGCGCAAATGATTGCGCTTGACACCAACGTTTTGGTGCGGCTTGTCACCCGTGACAACGAGGCACAAGCACGCCGCGCCAAGGCAGTGTTCGACGCACACGGAGGGGAGCATGGCGGGTTGTTCGTGTCCGACATCGTGCTAGTCGAGTTGTGTTGGACGCTATCGCGCAGCTACGAACTGGAACGTGCCGAAATCGCACGCACCGTGCGCGCCCTGCTCGACAACAGCGGCATCGCCTTCGAATCGCCACTCACCGTGCGCAATGCGCTGACCAGTTTTGAAACCACTGCTGCGGATTTTCCAGATTGCCTGATCGTAGCCAAAGCCAGTCACGCCGGTTGTAGCCACACACTTACCTTCGACCAGCGCATGAAATCGCTGCCCGGTGTGCAGCTTCTTTAACGAAAGTGGCTCTGGCTATGTTGCGCACCACGTTGCATTGATGCAACATCGGCTGCAACATGAAAATAGCATGAAAATGGGGTCATGAAAATGGGGTCAGACACGATATT
>JAUSQB010000026.1 GCA_030652715.1 Rugosibacter sp. | reverse complement strand
CATGCGGTCGGCTTCATCCAGCACCAGGGTTTGCACCTTGGAAAGGTCAACCGTGCGCTGCGATACGTGATCCAGCAAACGACCGGGCGTGGCGACAAGAATATCAACGCCACGGCGCAGGGTTTGAATCTGCGGGTTGACGCCAACGCCGCCATAAACGGCAAGGCTACGGATGCCGGTGTGCTTGCCATACAGGCGCACGCTTTCCTGCACTTGTGCTGCGAGTTCGCGTGTTGGCACGAGCACCAGCACGCGCGGTGCGGTATGGGTGACGCGTTGTAACGGCGTGCTGGGGTCAGCCGCCGGGTTCGCTGTCGGGTTTGTTGGGTTCGTCAGGCGCTGCAAAAGCGGCAACACGAAAGCTGCTGTCTTGCCGGTGCCGGTTTGCGCCAGCGCTTCCAAGTCGCGTCCGGCGAGCACATGGGGAATGGCTTGTGCCTGAATGGGTGTGGGTGTGGTGTAGCCCTGTTCGCCAATGGCGCGCAGGAGCTCGGGCGAGAGCCCAAGTTCGGTGAACTGCATATTAATTACCTCTGAAGCCGACCGGCCGCGCTGTGGTATTCAGTGCAACTCAGTCCGGACGGAAACTTCTATGGGGTTGAAACCGGAGAAACGCATGAGCCCAAGCATAAAGCGGGCATGAAGCAATTTTCATCAGGTACGGCAGGGGACTGAATCGCAGCCGTTTAGAGAGTGAAGCGGGGCGCAATGTACCACAGATCAAGGGTTTGGCGCTAATGGTTTCGATGAATAGGGCGGAAAAGTTGGCACTCAAGAGCGACTGCATATAACTGCATCTGAAATCATGTCCGCCCCCGATATTCGTTACGTTATTGCTATGCCTTGGTGTGAGGCGTTGGCGGGCAGGGCATTGTGGTCGATCAACCTTCTGATGCTTGTTAGTCGCCAACTAACAAGCGATTGGCTTCAAGGTACATCTGGCGTGCGGTTCAATCGCGTCATCAAATTGTTATCTTGATGTTGCATCATTAACGCGTTCATCAACTACTGGGAGTAAACCATGCAACAACAAAAAAATATCTTGGCCTGCGCAGTTGCCTTGGGCCTGTTTGTGACATCATCGGCGGCCTTGGCAGATTCGGTTCCCGAACTGGAACGCATCAGCGAAGTCAATATTCCTCTCGATACCGTGCGTTTTGTCGGGACAGGCTACGACAAGACCTTCAATTTCCAGGTTGGCGTCGGCAGCGGTGCCTTTCGCCACCCGGCCGATCCCAAGGGTGTGATTTACACCGTGAGCGACCGTGGGGTGAATATTGGTTGCGAGGATGACGTGGAACTGGTCGGCGCCGACATCTGCGCGTCCGGCAAGATATTCCCCGTGCCCAACTTCGCGCCGTCTATTTATCGTTTCGAGGAAAACAAGCAGAAAGGGAAGGGCTGGAAACTGACCCAGGTCATCCAGCTCAAGGACAGCCACGGCATGCCGATTTCCGGTCTGCCAAATCCCTTCGTCAGCACCGATACCGAGGAAGCGCTCGATGCGAGCGGGGCCGTCATGGATTTCGATCCGAACGGCCTGGATACCGAAAGCCTAGTCAAGCTTTCGGACGGTACCTTCTGGCTGGGCGAGGAATACGGCCCCAGCATCGTGCATGTGAGCGCGACAGGTGAAGTGTTGGAACGCCTCGTGCCGATCGGTCTCGACGCAGATTTGTCAGAAGCCAGCTATCCGGTATCCGGCGTGCTGCCTGCCATCCTGTCCAAGCGCAAGCTCAACCGAGGCATTGAATCCATTGCTGTGTCCAGCGACGAGCAGACTCTTTACTTCATTCTGCAAAGCCCGCTGGCCAATCCCGACAACAATGCCTACAAGAGTTCGCGCAACGTACGTCTGTTCACTTTCGACCTGGGCAGTAAGACCGTCACGGGCGAGTATGTGTATGTGCTCGATCTGCCCGGCACCTTTACAGCCGACAGCAGCAGCAAGCAGACCAGTGTGAAAGTGAGCGAGCTGACCATGTTGCCGAATGGCAAACTGATGGTGCTGGAGCGCGTGAACAAGACTACCAAGCTGTACACCGTGGATTTTAGCGGTGCCACCAATATTTCCGGAAGTGGATGGGATAGTGCTGCGACTACGCCATCGCTTGAAAAGCAGACTAATTTTGCCGCGATGGGCCTCGTTCCCGTAGCCAAAACCCTGATGTTTGATTCCGCCATTAACCTGCCCGGCCAGCTCCCATCCAAAGTGGAAGGCGTAGCCGTCCTCGACAACAAGCACCTGCTGCTGGTCAACGATAGCGATTTCGGTATCGAGGGCGATACCACTTATTTCAGCGTGGTGGAGTTCGGCAAGCGTATTTCCGAATAAGCTCTTCGGTGCGCGGTATCAATCCCGAAAGCGCACCACTGAACGCCGGGGCAACTCGCTGGCTCCGGCAGACTTCAAGCCCCGCTTCGGCGGGGTTTTTTCATGGCATTGGTCGGTGCCATGTTCGATAATCGAATCTGGTTTTCCCAAGAATCATGAAGACACAGGGAATGGTATGTATGCGCCTAACGTGTAGCTCAGCCGCAGCCGAAGGCGGTCGACTGATGCCTGATGCGACGGTTTGCGCGCAGGGTGAATGCAAAGCACGGAATGTCGAACGCACCGAAAAGCCAGCGCTGGCGAGACGGCGGCAAATCTATGTGTAATCTGCAAGAGGCATGTTTTGCTCGCAAGACGTTATCGCTTGTTCGGCTTCACAGGGTGACATAAGGTGGTTGTCTCGTTATTTTGCTTTTCTTATTCAAACATCATGCCAATCAAGTTGCTTAGTGCGGCACGGGCATTGCCTCGGTGGGTATAAAAACCGACATGAGCATCGGCGGGGACATTGGCGGATAGCCTGATGCCCCAAAGCGGGTTGATGTGATGCGGCAACAGCGAATAGCGCATATCCCCCACGCGCAGCGGATTGGCTGGATCCGGCGCCAGAAAACCCACGGAGGCAGCGTTAAACCGCGCAATATCTCGCGCCTGCTGGGAGGATAGGTCAAGCCAGGGAAAATCGCGCTTTACCTCCAGCAGGGCAATGCTTTGCCCCGGCCAAACACGCGAAGCGACAAGCCCGGGTTTGACGGCATCGACATAAAGTGTTCCGTCGCTTGCATACATGGATTTCCACACCGCCAGATTGCCAAAACTGGGTTTGACTTCCAGCCTTGCCACCGCGTGGTTTCGCGATTGCGCCAGATCAAGCGCCATTGCCTCGGCGCGCTCGTGCTGCACAAACCCCAGTGCCAGATAAAGCGCACCCCAAGCCCAGGCGCACGCCACATAAGCGCGTTGCCGGGTTCTTGCCGCTTGAATGGTCAAAGCCAGTAACGGCAGCGTGAACATGGGGTCGATGATCGAGATGATATCCAGCGCATAGCGCTCGTCACTCAAGGGCCACAGCAGCTTTGTGCCATAAGACGTGCACCAGTCCAGCACGCCATGGGTGGCAAGCCCGAGCAGACACCAGATCAGCACTTGCCGGTAGCTTAACTGCCAGCGCTTGCCCAGCAAGGGGTAAAGCAGCCAGCTGCACAGCAAGCCGCCGAACGGAATAAAAAACAGCGAATGGGTGAATTGCCGATGGTAATCGAGCATCAGCAGCGGGTCTGTGGAAGAGCGGATCAATACGTCCAGATCCGGCGCCATGCCAGAAATCGCCCCAATCGCAGCCGCCTTGGCCAATGTTTTTTTAGAGCCGTGCATTTGGGCAACAAACGCACCCAAAACACCTTGAGTCACAGGATCCAATGGGAAGCCCTGGTAGTAGAGCTAAGGGGCGCGCCGCTTTTGGCGTGTCCCGCTTGAGCGAAAGGCTAGACTGGGCGATGGTTCTACAAGTCGTCCCGACACAAACTTGTGCAGTACGCTGGCGATCAACGTCTGGTATGGCATGCCCTCTTCGAGTGCTCGGGCCTGGATATCCATCAAGTCTGGCGTGGACAGGCGAATGTTGATACGCTTTTCCTTGAGGAATGTGGCCGTTGCAGCCGCTTTGAATTTTGCCAACTTTGCCTTTGATGGAGAGGTGGACTTAAGCTCCCCCTTTTCATAGGCATCCAAAATTTCTTTCTCAAACGCATCAATCTTTTCCATCCGAGTTGCTCCTCAGCAAGTAGTCTCTGGTTGCCTTTCTGCTTG
>JAUSQB010000019.1 GCA_030652715.1 Rugosibacter sp. | reverse complement strand
AGTTCATGAAGTGGGGCATGCAGGCTTTTGATACGTTCATGGTGGTGCCGCCCGGTATCGGTATCGTCCACCAGGTGAATCTCGAATACCTGTTCCGTGGCGTGCAGCAGAGGGATGGCGTGTGCTTTCCCGATACGCTGGTCGGCACGGACAGCCACACCACCATGATCAACGGCGCTGGTGTGGTGGCCTGGGGTGTCGGCGGCATCGAGGCCGAAGCGGGCATGCTCGGCCAGCCGGTATATTTCCTCACGCCAGATGTAGTCGGGGTTGAACTGCAAGGCAAATTGCCCGAAGGCGTTACCGCGACCGACTTGGTGCTGACCATTACCGAAATGCTGCGCAAAGAAAAAGTCGTTGGCAAGTTCGTCGAATTTTTTGGTGAAGGCGCAACGCATTTGTCACTGACTGATCGCGCAACACTCGCCAATATGGCGCCTGAATATGGTGCCACCATGGGTTTCTTTCCTGTCGACGATCTGACCGTGACCTATTTGAAAGGTACCGGACGCAGCGACGCGGAAGTCACGCGCTTTGAGAGCTATTTCAAGGCGCAGGGATTATTCGGCACGCCTAAGCGCGGCGACATTGATTATTCAAGCACGCTGAGCCTGGACCTTGCCAGCGTTGTGCCTGCGTTAGCGGGCCCTAAGCGGCCGCAGGATCGCATTCCGTTAAGCCAGGCTAAAACGGCGTTTGCCGAAACCTTTGTTGCCCCTGCGGCAGACAATGGTTTTGCGCGCAACCCTGCTGACTTGGTGAAGCGCTTTAAAAGTCAGGATGGGCTGGATGTGGGTAATGGCGATGTGTTGATTGCAGCTATTACTTCTTGCACCAATACCTCCAACCCCAGCGTGATGATCGCGGCTGGCCTGCTGGCTAAAAAAGCGGTGGAGCGAGGCTTAAGCGTCGGTGCGCATGTCAAGACATCGCTTGCCCCCGGCTCGCGCGTGGTGACTGAATATCTGACGCAGTCCGGCCTGTTGCCGTATCTCGAACAACTGGGCTTTAACGTCGCAGGCTATGGCTGCACCACCTGCATTGGCAATTCCGGGCCATTGGCGATGCCCATAGAAGATGCAGTGGTCAAGAATGATCTGATTGGTGCGGCAGTGCTATCGGGCAATCGCAACTTTGAAGCGCGCATTCATCCCAATATCCGCGCTAATTTTTTGGCTTCGCCGCCCTTGGTCGTGCTGTATGCGCTGCTTGGCACTTTGCAAAAAGACCCGCTCACAGAACCTATTGGTTATGGGAAAAATGGCGAGGTGGTCTGGTTGCGCGACCTTTGGCCGTCCAGCCGCGAGATTGAAGCCTGCATGCAAACCGCGATGAATCCGGCAACCTTTCGGCGGCTGTATGCGGATCTCACGAAAGACCATGTGTTATGGAATGCGATTAATGCCAGCACTGGGCAGGTATATGCGTGGCCCACGTCGACCTACATCGCCAAGCCGCCGTTCTTTGATTATTTCGGCATGTCACCCGTAGCGCCACCCGTGCTGCGCAAGGCGCGCGCGCTGGCTATTTTTGGCGATTCGGTAACAACCGACCACATCTCGCCTGCCGGGTCGATCAGTGTGGCATCTCCGGCTGGCCAATGGTTGCTGGATCACCGTGTCGCCAGCGCCGACTTTAATTCATATGGCTCGCGGCGCGGCAATCACGACGTGATGGTGCGCGGCACCTTTGCCAATGTGCGCATCAAGAATCTGATGCTGCCGCCCAAGGCCGATGGCGCGCGCGTGGAAGGGGGCTTCACGCTGCATCAACCTTCGGGTGAGCAAGTGTTTATTTTCGATGCTGCCATGCGTTACATGGCAGATGGCGTACCCACGGTTATTTTTGCTGGCGAGGAATATGGCACGGGCTCATCACGCGACTGGGCAGCGAAGGGCACGCAACTGCTGGGTGTCAAAGCCGTCATCGCGCGCAGCTTTGAGCGCATTCACCGCAGCAACCTGGTA
>JAUSQB010000275.1 GCA_030652715.1 Rugosibacter sp. | reverse complement strand
TTCTGTCGCATGCGACAGAATGATATGGTTCAGATGAGTCGCGACCACCGTGCTAGCATCAACCACCGTATAGCCAAAAACATGGGCTTGTTCGCGTGACGTAGCATCGATCCATACCGCAGGCAAACCAAAAGCCGGGTCTTTCGTTGGTGTGCCGGTTAACTGGCCGGACACACGTCCCGGATCAATCGCCATGTACTGGCCGGGAAATGCTTCACCTTCACCAACAGGCACCCCTTTGAGGGTTAGCCGATACGCATTGGGCCGCAATTCCAGGTTATCCCGAATATGCACGGGCGCTGGCAGAAAACCAATTTCCTGAGCAAACTTTTTGCGCAAGCCGCGAATCCGTTTCAGCAACTCGCCATCCTGTCCATTGTCAACCAGAGGAATCAACCGGTAACCGACTTCCAGGCCCAGTACATCTACTGGCACAACATCAGACCAACTGGCCTCAACACTTTCCGCAGGTTGAACGACAGCCTGCTGAGCCGCAGTTTCTTTAGCTGTCTCTACAGGCTGGTTGAATTTTTTCCAGGCAAAAAACCCCAGTACGGCCGCCAGCATCAGAAAAACAAAATTCGGCATGCCGGGAATCAATCCAAGCATTCCCAGAATACCTGCCGTCAAGCCCAGCACCATCGGATTGCCAAACAACTGCGCCGCCATTTGCTGACCAATATCCTGCTCAGTAGCGACCCGCGTTACCACCAGGCCTGCAGCTGTTGAAATGATAAGTGCCGGAATCTGTGCCACCAGGCCGTCACCAATCGTGAGCAGTGTATAAGCCTTGGCTGCGTCACCTGCGCTCATATCATGTTGGAGCACACCCACAATCAATCCGCCAATGATATTGATAAAGAGAATCAGGATGCCAGCAACGGCATCGCCGCGCACAAACTTTGAGGCACCATCCATGGAGCCATAAAAATCTGCCTCCAGTGCTACCGTAGCACGGCGTTTGCGCGCTTCGTCTTCACCGATCAAGCCGGCATTCAAGTCGGCATCAATGCCCATTTGCTTACCCGGCATCGCATCCAGCGTGAAACGAGCCGACACTTCGGCAATCCGTCCTGCACCCTTGGTGATGACAATGAAATTGATCAGCGTCAGGATAATGAATACCACGATACCCACAGCGTAATTTCCGCCAACCAGAAAGTGACCAAAAGCTTCGATGACCTTGCCCGCAGCATCGGGACCCGAATGTCCTTGCAGCAAAACAACGCGCGTAGAAGCCACATTCAGCGACAGACGCAGCAATGTGGTCACCAGCAAAATTGTCGGAAAAATAGCGAAGTCAAGCGGTTTCATGGTGTACATCGCCACCAGTAACACCATGATTGCAATCGCAATGTTGAAAGTAAAGAGCACATCCAGTGCAAATGTCGGCAATGGCAGCACCATCATCGACAAGATCATGACGATCAGTAGCGGTGCCAGCATCTGCCGGATATTCATCCGTCCAAGAAAGCTCTGTAGAGTCAGACCGTCATTCACTCGGACATCCCCGGATCAAGCTCTTCAGGCACGGCAATCTGCGCTGGCGCCATTGGCGGGGCCTGCGGTGGCGACAGGGTGCCCGTTTGCTCTGCAAATGTATTCACCTGATACACCCAAGCCATCACCTCAGCCACAGCAGCATAAAGCGCTGCCGGAATCTGGTCGCCAATATCGGCATGGCGATGCAGAGCACGTGCCAGAGGAGGTGCTTCGAGAATTGGCACATGATTTTCACCAGCCAACTCTCGAATGCGCTGGGCGATCAGATTCATGCCTTTTGCCACCACGATCGGCGCACGCATTGCATGACTATCGTATTTCAAGGCAACGGCAAAATGCGTTGGATTGGTCACCACAACATCAGCCTTAGGTACCTCCGACATCATGCGGCCACGCGCCATCTCACGCTGCTGGCTTCGAATACGCGCCTTGAGCTGCGGATCGCCCTCACTTTCCTTAGCCTCTTTCTTCAACTCTTCACGTGTCATCTTCAAGCGATCATGGTATTGCCATAACTGAAAAGGCACATCAATCGCCGTAATAATTGCCAAACCACCAATCAGGGCGACAAAACTGAAAAAAAGCACTTGAGAAAATGACGCCAAACCCACCTCGATCGGCTGTGTCAGCAAAGCAAACAAACGATCCTGTTCATGCCTGACAACCCAGTACAGCACGCCGCCAATCAGAGCAGCCTTAAGAATGGCCTTGACCAGTTCGGCAATGCTGTTCCAGGAAAACATGCGCTTCAAACCCTTAAGCGGGCTCATGCGCGAAAAATCCAGTTCAAAAGCCTTGGATGAAATCACCCAACCGCCCATAACGGTAGGAGCCGCCATAATCGCCGCGATAATAATCACAAAAAGGGGGCCGACATACATAAAAGCATCCACTGCCAGCGACAAGGTGCTATCGCGCATAATGGCCGTATCGAATGCTGCGGCACGGTTAAAACTCAATCCGTGGCGTAGCACGTCAGCAATACCTTGCGCGATCCAGCCACCCAGCACCCAGAAAGTGCCCGCACCTGCCGCCATGACCATGAACGCCATCAGCTCTCGCGAATGAGGCACATTGCCATCCTCACGCGCCTTTTCAAGGCGCCGTGGCGAGGCTGGCTCAGTTTTTTCGAGGTCGCTTTCTTCAGCCAATGGTGTTTTCTCTCATGGCGGCAATTATTGCCGCTTGCTCAATTTCAGAGCATCGGAACAAACACCAAAATCTCGGCTTATTTAAATCCCTGCATTTGACAGGCATCCGGAAAAAAATTACGCACGGCAATAGCGACAACACACATGATGCAAAACATGATGGCCGCCGAATTTTCAGCAGGTTGCATCATCCCAAACCGGATTCACGCGCTTTGCGTTCGCGTTCAGTTTTGATGATGTAGCGTTGGATCAGCGTTGCCATCGGCCCTGGCAAATCGACAAACTGACAACCGGCACGTTGACCGGATGCGCTGACACGACTCACAGTGCCCATGAGACTGCGCAAACGCAACGTGGCGGTAATAGAGCCTATCTCGGGTAACTCAATACTGCACATGGAAAACTCCATATCCGGCTCAAGCGGCAACGAGGATGGCAGGCCGGTAAGACAAACCCCACCACAGCTAATATCAGCAATATCAACTTCAATCAGATGCGCTGTGCCATCCATGGCAGGAAAACGAATTTTGCATTTCAGCGGCCGCGCAATCGGTATGACCAGCCGATAGTGTTCGCGCCGTTGCAGGCGCAGCACGCTGTCTGGCCACGTTGTACGAAAAGCCGGGCGTCCGGCAGACTCTGTCGCAGTCACCCCTGGCACAATGAACTGGATTTTTACTTTGTTCAAATGGGTGACACAAAATAACTTGCCTGCCTGCAGCGCTTTGCGGTTCATCTCGGCATTGGCACCGCATTCAAGAATCAAACTGCCAGGGCTATGTTTTATCAGGCTGGACAGCACCATATCGCGGCCTTCATTAAAGATCATGGCGATCTGCGATACACGTTCAGTCAGCCCCCGAAAAATGAACGACATCTCGCTAGGGGAACGCAACAAATACTGACTGAACTCGTCAGTGGGCAGCAATTCCGCATCGGCGCCAGGTACCAGCATCGAACTTACGTCTGGTTCAGAATTAATGCTGGTCATCTTGATCAACATGAAGAAACACGCATATATATCTATCGCATTCTAGCCCAGATTAACCGGGTTGGCCGTAGCAGAAAAAGCAGATACATCCCCCTGCTCAACACGATACAGCCAGGCCAGCAACTCGGCCACCA